>NZ_JBMJCT010000006.1:0-223085 GCF_049222185.1 Streptomyces sp. LaBMicrA B280
ATGGTCGTCGATGAACACGTACAGTGCCGCCAGAAGGGCGTCCAGGTTTGTCTTCACACACTGACCAACGGGCGCCCTTCGCCATGGTCGCGACCAGCACACACATCGGACTCACTCATCTAGCGGGCGCAGGCGCAGGCGCATCCCGGGGCCCGGTGCGCGGCGGCGTACGAGACCGCCCGGCGGCCCCACCGCCGCGGCTCACCGGCCCCCGCCCCGCCGCAGCACCGCCCGCCGTACCGCCCCCTCCCACGGCCCCGGCCGACGGTTGGCGCCGCTCGGCCCGGACTCCGGGTCCAGGACGAAGCCGAGCCGCTCCAGGAAGCGTTCCCCGGCGTGCCGGCCGGTGGGGACCGTCGCCGTCACCAGGGGCGGATCCCCGGCCCGCGCCAGCAGGGAGCGGGCCAGCCGGTGGCCGAGGCCGCGGCCCCGGCACCAGGGGGCCAGCAGGAACAGGCCGACGGCCACCGCGCCCGGCTCGGGGTGGTCGCGCACCGCGTCCACGACGCCCGCGACCACCCCGTCCCGCTCCAGCACCAGCAGCACCTTGTCCTCGGGGCGCGCGCCCTCGGGCAGGCCGTAGTACAGGCTCTGCACATCGCCCGGCGCCGACGGCAGCCCGGTGGCCGCAAGGAACCAGTCCTCGCACTCCTCGAACAGCCGGATCAGCGGTGCCTCGTCCGCCGGGGCGAGTTCCCGCACCAGCACCCGTTCGCCCGGCACCTCGAGCATCCACGTGTCCACCATCCGGCCGACGGTAGTGGACGATCCTCCCCGCTCCGACAAGTTTTCCCCGTACGGCAGTACCCACGTGCGGGTTCCGCTCGTTGCACGTACGGGACACCCCCTCTTCCCGTACCACCCGGAGCCCACGCGGCGCGCCCCCGAGCAGCCCCGAGAGCGGAGGCCAGCCCATGCCGACCCAGCCCCTCGCCTCGGGCCCGCACGGCCCGGACGTCCTCCGCCCGCTCCTGGACACGGTGCTGGACGCGCTGGCGGAAGGCCGGAAGGCGCGCGGCGGCCCCCTCCCCGCGGGCGGACCCCAGGCCACCGCCCGGCGGGTCGCCGACGTGCTCGGGGAGGTACTGCCGGACGAGGGCGACCCGGACGGCCTGCGCGATCTCGTACGGCTCCTCGCCGAGGGCGCCGCCGACCCCGCCGACCCGCTGTGCGCCGGCCATCTGCACTGCCCGCCCCTCGCCGTGGCCACCGCCGCCGACCTCGCGGTCAGCGTCCTCAACCCCTCCCTCGACTCCTGGGACCAGGCCCCCGGCGCCACCGCCCTGGAGGCCGCCGTCACCCAGGCCCTCGCGCGGGCGGCCGGACTGGCCGACGCCCTGGTCACCACCGGCGGCACCGAGTCCAACCAACTCGCCCTGCTGCTCGCCCGCGAGGCGGGCCACGGCAGCGTCCAGCTCGTCTGCGCCGCCGCCGCCCACCACTCACTGGCCCGCGCCGCCTGGCTGCTCGGACTGCCCGACCCGGTGCTCGTTCCGGCCCCCGGCGGCACCCTCGACCCGGCCGCCCTCGACGCCGCCCTCACCGCGCTCCCCGGCCCCCTGCTGGTCGCCGCCACCGCGGGCACCACCGACGCCGGCCTCATCGACCCGCTGCCCGAGATCGCCGCCCTGTGCGCGGCCCACGGCGCCCGGCTGCACATCGACGCCGCCTACGGGGGCGGACTCCTCTTCAGCGACCGGCACCGCGCCAGACTCGCCGGGCTCGACGCCGCCCACACCGTCACCCTCGACCTGCACAAACTCGGCTGGCAACCGGTCGCGGCCGGCCTGCTCGCCGTCGCCGACCCGGCCGAACTCGCCGTACTCCACCACCGGGCCGACTATCTGAACGCGGACGACGACACCGAGGCCGGCCACCCCGATCTGCTCGGCCGCTCCCTGCGCACCACCCGCCGCCCCGACATCCTCAAGGCCGCGGTCACCCTGCGGACCCTCGGCCGCCGCGGCCTCGGCGCCCTGGTCGACCAAGTCTGCGACCTGGCCCGCGAGTTCGCCGCGCTCATCGAGGCACACCCCGCCTTCGAGCTGTACGACACCCCCGTCATCAGCACCGTCCTGTTCCGCCCCGCCGAGGCCACCGACGCCGCCGTGGCCGACGCCCGCCGCGAACTGCTGCACGAGGGCCGGGCCGTCCTCGGCCGCGCCCGGCTCGACGGCCGCCTCTGGCTCAAGGCCACCCTCCTCAACCCCCGCACCCGGCCGGACGACCTGGCCCACCTGTTGAAACTCGTCGAAGGAAGCACCCCCAGATGACCCCCCACCCGGCTCCCCAGACGGCCTCCCGGACCGCCCTGCTGCCGCGCCGCGACCCCGACGCCCCCCGCGACCTGGTCGGCATCGGCATCGGCCCCTCCAACCTCTCCCTCGCCGCCCTCGCCCAGCCGCTGCCCGAACTGGACGCCGTCTTCTACGAACAGCGGCCCGGCTTCAGCTGGCACCCCGGCCTGCTCATCGAGGGCTCCACCATCCAGGTGCCCTTCCTCGCCGACCTGGTGAGCCTCGCCGACCCCACCAGCCCCTGGAGCTTCCTCAACTACCTCAGAACCCGCGAACGACTGTTCCCCTTCTACTTCGCCGAGCGCTTCCACATCGAACGCGCCGAGTACGACGCCTACTGCCGCTGGGCCGCCCGGAACCTGCCCGGACTGCGCTTCGGCCACCAGGTCGACGCCGTCCGCTGGAACCCCGAACGCGCCCTGTTCGAGGTCGACTTCACCCAGCTCGACGCCGACGGCGAGGCCGACGCCCTCGGTCGCGCCTACACCCGCAACCTGGTCCTCGGCGTCGGCACCGTCCCCCATGTGCCGGCCCCGCTCAAGCCCATGGTCGACGCCGAGGGCCTGCCCGTCGTACACGCCGCCGACTATCTCGACCACCGCGAGGAACTGCTGGCCGCCGGGCACATCACCGTGGTGGGCTCCGGGCAGTCCGGCGCCGAGATCTTCCTCGACCTGCTGCGCCGCCGCCCGGTCGGCGAGGAGCGGCTGCACTGGATCGGCCGCAGCCCCGCGTTCTCCCCGATGGAGTACTCCAAGCTCGGCCTCGAACACTTCACCCCCGACTACACACGCTACTTCCACGCCCTCACCGAACCCGTCCGCGACCGGCTGGTCGGCGCCCAGTGGCAGCTGCACAAGGCCGTCGACGCCGGCACCCTCGCCGCCATCCACGACGAGCTGTACCGGCGCACCCTGAACGGCGGCTGGCCCGACGCCGTCCTCACCCCGGGCGTGCGGGTGCGCACCGCGGGCCGGATCGCCAGCAACAAGATCGAGCTGCACCTGGAGCACCTGGACGAGAGCAGCCGCTCCCGGCTCGCCACCGACGCCGTCGTCCTCGCCACCGGCTACCAGCAGCGGCCCCTCGACCGGCTGCTCACCGGGCTCGACCCCTATATGCGCCGGGACGGCGGCGAACGGCCACGCATCGACGCGGACTTCCGCCTGGTCCTCGACCCCTCGGTCAAGGGCTCCGTCTACGTCCAGAACGCCGAACTGCACACCCATGGCGTCGGCGCCCCCGATCTGGGCCTCGCCGCCTGGCGCGGCGCCACCATCCTCAACTCGCTCACCGGAAAGGACCCGTACCCCCTTCCGGCCCGTACGGCCTTCACCACCTTCGGCCTGCGCGAACCGCATTCCGCCGTCCCCCAGGCCCGGCACTCCGCCCAGCGGCTCACCCCGCTCGTCGAAGAGAAGTGAACGGAATTCGCTCATAGGAGCGGCCGCCCGCACAATTCAACACTTGTCAATAAGGCTTCATGTAAAGGTTGTTGAGTGGTCATGCGGCCCGGAATCTCTACCGACGGGTAAGCCCTAGGCTCGAAGCATGCGCCGAGCAAAGATCGTTTGTACATTGGGGCCCGCCACCGACTCGTACGACCAGATCAAGGCACTGGTCGAGGCCGGAATGGACGTCGCCCGCTTCAACCTCAGCCACGGCACTCGCGCCGAACACGAGGAGCGTTACCAGCGCGTGCGCAAGGCTGCCGACGAAACCGGCCGCAGTGTCGGAATCCTCGCCGACCTTCAAGGTCCGAAGATCCGCCTCGGCCGTTTCGCCGAGGGGCCGGTACTCCTTGAACGCGGCGACGAGTTCACCATCACCGTCGAGGACGGCGTGGAGGGCGACCGCCACCGCTGCGGCACCACCTACGCGGGGCTCGCCGGGGACGTCGCCCCCGGCGAACGCGTCCTGGTGGACGACGGCCGGGTCTGCCTGGAGGTCACCGCCGTCGACGGCCCCCGGGTGCGCACCCGGGTGGTCGAGGGCGGCATGGTCTCCGACCACAAGGGCCTCAACCTGCCCGGTGTCGCCGTCTCCGTGCCCGCGCTGTCCGAGAAGGACGAGGAGGACCTGCGCTGGGCGCTGCGCATCGGGGTCGACGTCATCGCCCTCTCCTTCGTGCGCAGCGGCGACGACGCCCGGGTGGTGCACCGCATCATGGCCGAGGAGGGCCGCCGCCTCCCGGTGATCGCGAAGGTCGAGAAGCCGCAGGCGGTGGCCAACCTGGACGACATCGTGGCCGCTTTCGACGGGTTGATGGTCGCGCGCGGCGACCTCGGGGTGGAGATGCCCCTGGAGCAGGTGCCGATCGTCCAGAAGCGCGCCATCAAGCTCGCCCGGCGCAACGCCAAACCGGTCATCGTCGCCACCCAGATGCTCGACTCCATGATCGACAACGCCCGGCCCACCCGCGCCGAGGCCTCCGACGTGGCCAACGCGGTCCTCGACGGCACGGACGCGGTGATGCTCTCCGGCGAGACCAGCGTCGGCAAGTACCCGGTCGAGACGGTGCGCACCATGGCGAAGATCGTCATGGCGGCCGAGGAGGACATGCTGGCCAAGGGGCTGCCGCCGCTGACCGAGCGGAACAAGCCGCGCACCCAGGGCGGCGCGGTCGCCCGCGCGGCCGCCGAGATGGGCGACTTCCTCGGCGCCAAGTTCCTGGTGGCCTTCACCCAGTCCGGGGACACCGCCCGCCGGCTCTCCCGCTACCGCCCGCCGATCCCGCTGCTCGCCTTCACCCCCGAGCCGGCCACCCGCTCCCAGCTCAGCCTCACCTGGGGCGCCGAGACCTTCCTCGGCCCGCACGTCGACTCCACCGACGCCATGGTCGACCAGGTGGACGAACTGCTGCTGCGGTACGGCCGCTGCGAGAAGGGCGACGTCGTGGTGATCACGGCCGGCTCCCCGCCCGGGGTCTCCGGCTCCACCAACATGGTCCGCGTCCACCGCATCGGCGAGGACGACGACCCGGAGGCGTAGGCGGCGGGCAGGTACGAAAAAGGGCCCCTTCGCCGAAGGGGCCCGCACAAACCTGCGAATCAAGAAATCCGGTGACCTTGGAAAACAAGGAAAAGGTGCCCCGGGTCGGACTCGAACCGACACTGTACGGGTTTTGAATCCGTTGCCTGCTGCCAATTGGGCTACCGGGGCTCGCAGAATCAAAGGTTTCCCCCGACCCTCCGCGCGTCCACCATACCGTAGCTAGGTAGGCTCTTGTCAGCAGTACCCCTGCACCGAACGAGGAGCCCCCGTGACCGCCGAGTCGCCCCAGCCCGTAGACGCGCCCGACGACGACAAGTCGCACGTGCCTCCGCTGACGACCCGTGTCGTCATCGCCGAGGACGAGGCACTGATTCGCCTCGACCTCAAGGAGATGCTGGAGGAGGAGGGGTACAGCGTCGTCGGTGAGGCCGGCGACGGCGAGCAGGCGATCGAGCTGGCCCGCGAGCACCGGCCGGACCTGGTCATCCTGGACGTGAAGATGCCCAAGCTGGACGGCATCTCCGCGGCCGAGAAGATCGCCGAGGAGTCCATCGCCCCGGTCCTGATGCTCACCGCCTTCTCCCAGCGCGACCTGGTCGAGCGCGCCCGGGACGCCGGCGCGATGGCCTACCTGGTCAAGCCGTTCAGCAAGAGCGATGTGGTGCCGGCGATCGAGATGGCCGTCTCCCGCTTCACCGAGCTGAAGCAGCTGGAGCAGGAGGTCGCCGACCTCACCCTGCGCCTGGAGACCCGCAAGCTGGTCGACCGCGCCAAGTCCATCCTCCAGACCGAGTACGGCCTGACCGAGCCGGCCGCCTTCCGCTGGATCCAGAAGACCTCCATGGACCGCCGCATGTCGATGCAGCAGGTCGCCGAGGCCGTGATCACGGACAACGAGGAGAAGAAGGCCGCCAAGAACGGCTGAGCCCGCTCCCGCGTACGACGATGCCCGCGCCCCCTGGAAAAGGGGGCGCGGGCATCGTCGTACAAGAGGCGCGTCAGTCCTCGCCCAGATACGCCTTGCGGACCGACTCGTCGTGCAGCAGATCCTGTCCGCTGCCGGACAGCACGATCGAGCCGACCTCCATCACATGGCCCTGGTCGGCGAGCGAGAGCGCCGCCTGGGCGTTCTGCTCGACCAGCAGGATGGTGGTGCCCTGGGACTTCAGCTCCGCGATCGTCGCCAGGATCTTCTGCATCATGATCGGCGACAGACCCATGGACGGCTCGTCCAGCATCAGCAGCTTGGGCCGGGACATCAGCGCCCTGCCCATGGCCAGCATCTGCTGCTCGCCGCCCGAGAGGGTGCCCGCGGCCTGCTTGCGCCGCTCGCCCAGGATCGGGAAGAGGTCGTAGGCACGCTGGATGTCCCGCTCGATGCCGTCCTTGTCCTTGCGCAGGAAGGCGCCGAGCTGGAGGTTCTCCGCGATGCTCAGCCGCGGGAAGATGTGCCGGCCCTCGGGGGAGTGGGCCAGGCCCAGGGCGACGATCTTGTGCGCCGGGACGCCGGTGAGCGGCTTGCCGTCGAACAGGATCTTGCCGCCGACCGGCTTGAGCAGCCCGGACAGGGTGCGGAGGGTGGTCGTCTTGCCGGCGCCGTTGGTGCCGATGAGGGTCACGACCTGGCCGGCCTCGACGCTGAACGAGATGCCCTTGACGGCCTCGATCTTGCCGTAGGCGACCCTGAGGTCCTCGACCTCCAGCAGTGCGGTCACTGGGTCTCTCCCTCTGTGCTGTCGGCGGAACCAGCCGCCTCGACCTCGGCCGCACCGGCCTCCGTCGCCTCGCCCTCGGCCGTGACGGCCTCGGCCGTGGTCGCTGCGGCCTTCGCCGTGTCCACCGTCCCGGCCGCGTCGGCCGCGGTCGCTCCGGCCTCCGCCGCCTCGACCTCCGCGGCCTCCGCCGCGCCCGGTTCGCCCTCGAAGGGCTCGCCCAGATAGGCGGCGATGACCCGCTCGTCGGCCTGGACGACCTCGGAGGTGCCCTCGATCAGCTTCTCGCCCTGCACGAGCACGGCGACGCGGTCGCACAGGTTGAAGATGAACCGCATGTCGTGCTCGATGACGAGGACGGCGATGCCCATGTCCCGGATGGCGAAGACCAGTTCCTCGGTGGTCCGGGTCTCCTGCGGGTTCATGCCCGCCGTCGGCTCGTCCAGGAGCAGCAGGCCGGGCTCGCTGGCCAGTGCCCGCGCGATCTCCAGCTTGCGCTGCTCGCCGTAGGGCAGATTGCGCGCCAGGTGCTCGCGCTTTCCGGCCAGGCCGACGAACTCCAGGAGTTCCTGGGCCCGCGCCTCGGACTCGCGCTCGGCCTTGCGGAAGCCGGGGCCGCGCAGCAGCGCCGACCACAGGCCCTCCTTGGTCCGCGTGTGGCGGCCCACCAGGACGTTCTCCAGGACGGTCATGTTGGCGAAGAGCCGGATGTTCTGGAAGGTACGGGCGATGCCCGCCTGCGTCACCAGGTGCGGCTTGGGCGGCAGCACCTTGCCCTGGTAGGCGACGGTGCCCTCGGTGGGGACGTACAGACCGGTGAGGCAGTTGAAGAAGGTGGTCTTGCCGGCGCCGTTCGGCCCGATCAGGCCGACGATCTCGCCGCTGTTCACCGTGATGTCCACGGACCGTACGGCGGTCAGACCGCCGAACCGCATGGTGACGTCACGGGCTTGGAGTACAGGTGTCGTCATGGTTCCTTACGCCCCTGCCTTGGTGACGGCCGTGTCCTCGGACAGCGTCGTCTGTGCCGGTACGTCGAGCTGGCCGGTCTCGTGGAACTCCAGCTTGCGGCGGCGGTTGGCGATGATGCCCTCCGGCCGGAACCGCATGAGCAGGATCAGCGCCACACCGAAGGCGAGCAGCTCGTAGTTCTGCATGAACTGGAGCTTCTCCGGGATGAGGTAGAGCAGGCTGGCGCCGAGCAGCGGGCCGCTGACGGTGCCCATGCCGCCGAGGACGACGGCGGCCAGCAGGAAGGCCGAGTTGGGCGGGGCGGCGCCGGCGAACTGGTACGGCTGCGGGTTGACGCTGTAGTTCACATGCGCCATCACAGTGCCGGCCAGGCCCGCCAGGGAGGCGCCGAGCGCGAACGCGATCAGCTTGACCCGGAAGCCGTTGATGCCCATGGCGGTCGCGGCGGTCTCGTCCTCGCGGATGGCGATCCAGGAGCGGCCGATACGGGAGTCGGCGGCGCGGGTGAAGACGAGCACCACGATGGCCGTGATGATCAGCATCAGGAACAGGTAGTTGGCGAACCGGCCGAGGGTGAACGAGCCGAGGGTGTGGGCGTCGCCCAGGTTGAACCCGAAGAGCTGGATGTCGGGGATCTGGGTGATGCCGTTGGGCCCGCGGGTGATGTTCGGACCGGAGTCGCCGTCCAGGTTGTTGACGGTGATGCGGAAGATCTCTCCGAAGCCGAGCGTCACGATGGCCAGGTAGTCACCGCGCAGCCGCAGCGTCGGACCGCCGATCAGGACGCCGAAGACCAGCGAGGCGGCCATGCCGGTGAGCGCGGCGGCCCAGAAGGGGAAGTGCACCTGGAAGGGCGAGTACTCGGAGCCGGAGACCAGGGCGGCCGCGTAGGCGCCGACGCCGAGGAACGCGACGTAGCCGAGGTCGAGCAGACCGGTGAGGCCGACGACGATGTTCAGGCCGAGCGCGACGGTGGCGAAGATGAGGATGTTCACGCCGATGTTGGCGTTGTGGTCGTTGCTCTGCGTGAACGGGAAGATCACCGCGGCCACGAACGCCAGGCAGGCCGCGAAGCCCTTGTGACGGGTGGACAGGGTCGTGTACCGGTCGAGGAGCCCGGCGTGCACCAGGCCCCAGGCGGCGAAGACGCAGATCAGCAGGAAGCCGATGAAGGTCTCGCTGTCGTCGTCGTCGATGCCGATGCCGTAGGTGAAGACCACCAGGCCCAGCGCGGTGCCGACGGTGACGACGGCGCGTTCCACGAGCGGCGACAGGGTGCCGGTGCGGGGCTGGTCGGGCTTGGTGAGATAGCCCTTGAGACCGGTGCCCGGGGCCGGGTGCGGCAGGGCGAGGGCACCCAGCACGGGCAGCAGGGAGGCGACCATCGCGACGTACGCGCCCGGGTCGAGGTTGACCAGTCCGCCGAGGTCGACGGCGATGGCGATACCGGTGAACCAGCAGACGGCGAACGCCGACAGGGCGGTCAGGAACACCGGGCTGGTGGCGCCCGCCGGGTTCAGCCAGCCGAGGCCCTTCACCCGCCACAGGGCGAGCGCGTACAGCAGGGTGAGCGCGCCGGCGACCAGGGCCAGGATCTGGAGTCCGGCCGGGTAGCCGTAGATGGTCAGGTTGCCGGGGAAGTCGGGCGTCCAGGTCCAGCTCATGAAGGCGCTGGCGATGGTGCCGACGGCGCCGACGGCGATGAGCGGCCGGGCCACGGCGGCCGGGAGCGGCAGGGGGCCGCGCTCCGCCGGGGTCTGGAGGGTGGTGTCGGTCATGGTGCTCACGCCCTGTCCGCGACGCGTTCGCCGAGCAGACCTTGTGGTCTGAAGAGGAGTACGAGGATGAGGAGGACGAAGGCCCAGACCGGCGCCCAGCCCTGGCCGCCGAGCTGGTGCATGCCGGGGATGTCCGCGATGTAGGCGGTGGCCATGGCCTCGGCGATGCCGAGGACGAGTCCGCCGAGCATGGCGCCGTAGATGTTGCCGATGCCGCCGAGGACGGCCGCGGTGAAGGCCTTGAGGCCGGCGAGGAAGCCCATGTCGTAGGAGACCGAGCCGTACTTGAGGCCGTACGCGGTGCCCGCGACCGCCGCGAACAGGCCGCCGATGGCGAACGCGATCACGATGATGCGGTTGGTGTCGATGCCCATCAGCTGGGCGGTGTCCGGGTCCTGCGCGGTGGCCTGCATGGCGCGGCCGGTGCGCGAGAGCCGGACGAAGAAGGCGAGGATCGCCATGCACACCGGGGCGGCGATGATCAGGAAGAGATCGCCGCTCTGCACGGTGACCGAGCCCAGGTGGTAGGGCCCGAAGGGCAGTTGCGGGAAGACCCGGGCGGCCTTGGCGTTCGGGTACAGGTTGAAGACGAGCTGCTGGAGCGCGAGCGAGAGACCGATGGCCGTGATGAGCGGCGCCAGGCGTGGCGCGCCGCGTAGCGGCCGGTAGGCGAAGCGTTCGGCGCCGACGGCGATGAGTACGGCGACCAGGGCGCCGCCGACGAGCATCGCCGGCAGGGCTATCCACATGGATATGCCGTCCGGCAGGACGAGATACACCGTGAGGGCGCCGAAGCCTCCCGTCATGAAGATCTCGCCGTGAGCGAAGTTGATGAGCTGGACGATGCCGTACACCATCGTGTACCCGATGGCGATCAGACCGTACATCGAGCCGAGGAACAGCCCGTTGGCCAGCTGCTGCGGCAGGGTGTTCACCGCATGGCCTCCATGTGGTGGGGAGAGTCAAGGGGGCGGTAGAGGGCGGGCCGCGCGGTGACGGTGGTCAGTGCCGCGCGGCCCTGGAGTCGCGATGGGTGCCGGGGGCTACTTGGGGTTGGCGACGCCGCTCTTGACGGACTTCCACGCACCGTTGACGACCTGGTAGACGGTCAGCTGCTTGTTCGTGGTGTCACCGAACTCGTCGAACGAGATCTTGCCGGAGATGCCGTCGAAGGAGTTGTGCTGCACGGCGTCGACGACCTGGGCGCGGGCGTCGTCGGGGAGCTTGCCGTCCTTGATGACCTGGCCGACGGCCTTGATGATCGCGGTGGTGGCGTCGTAGGAGTACGAGCCGTAGGTGCCGTAGTCACCGGGGTACTTCTTGGCCTTGTAGGTGGCCACGAAGTCCTTGGCGGCGGGCAGGGTGTCGACCGGGACGCCGATGGAGGTCGCGAGGTCGCCCTCGGCGGCCTTGCCTGCGGTCTTGATGTAGGTCGGGGTGAACATGCCGTCGCCGCCGAACAGCGGGATGTTGGCGCCGGCGTCCTTGAGCTGCTTGGTCAGCACCTGGGACTCGTCGTACTGGCCGCCGTAGTACAGGATGTCGGCGCCCGAGTTCTTGATCTTGGTGACGAGGGTGGAGAAGTCGCGGTCGCCCACGCTGACGTGGTCGGTGCCGATGACCTTGCCGCCCTGCTTGGCGAACTGCTCCTTGAAGATCTTGGAGAGGCCGGCGCCGTAGGTCTGCTTGTCGTCGACGACGAACGCCTTCTTCTTGTGCAGACCGTTGTAGGCGTAGTCCGCCGCGAAGGCGCCCTGGAGGGCGTCCGTGGTCGCGGTGCGGAAGTAGTTCTTGAACGGGCGGACCTTCTTGGTCTGCCAGTCCTTGCCCTGGGTCAGCTCCGGGGCGGTGTTCGACGGGGAGATCTCCACCAGGTTGGCGGTGTTCAGGACCTGCTGCATCTGGGTGGCCACGCCCGAGTTGAGCGGGCCGACCACACCGAGGACGTCCTTCTCGGCGACCAGCTGGGTGGCGTTCTGCTGGCCGGTGGCCGGGATCGCCTTGTCGTCCAGCGCCTTGACCTTGAAGGTCACGCCCGGGACCGTCTTGTTCTTGTTCGCGTCGTCGACCGCTATCTGCGCGCCGTACTGGATGCCGAGGCCGGTCGCGGAGTTCTGGCCGGTCAGCGGGGCGTCCACGCCGATGGTGACCGTCACGTTGCCGCTGTCGCCGCCCTTGCTGTCATTGTTGCGGGAGCCGCAGGCGGTGAGAGTCAGAGCTCCGGTCGTCAGAACGGAGGTAAGAATCACCAGAGAACGCTGTCGCACAATCGATCCTTTCCGCAGGCATGAGCGGTCCCTGGAACGGGACGGCGTAGAGCCGCGTTGGTACCGAACTCCCGTTGGAGCGGTGACTGGCCGTGACTCTAAGCCCGCTATGGAGACCTGGGCAGCGCCGTAGGCGTCCTTGTGACTTTCTTGTTATGACGGCGTGGACGGGAAAGTTCCGCCAGGGATACTCTCGGCCGGTTTGGCGGAATTTCCCCACGGTCCACATTTTGAGAATGCGCACTTCCGGTTGGCCCTCGGGCCGAGGTCGCGGGCCGGTGGGCGCGGCGCCCCCGGGGCGCCCGGGGAAGATCACTCAGAGGTGCGCCCCCGAAGCGGAGCCAGGGGGCGCTTATTGCGCGCACGTTACGCAGCGTTACGCCGGAAAAGAAAGGTGCGGCATACAGCAATTTTGGCCGGCCGGATGCCGATATCTCCGCCCCGGACCCGGTGGACGTCAAGGGCTGTTCCGGCCGGACCAGGGAATTCCACTTTTCCATATGCGGGATGACGCCGCATCGGTGACAAAAAGGCCCGGTCGCACCCCTTTTGGGGAGTGGACCGGGCCTTTACTGAGAGGACGTCAGACCGCCGCGGACGCCTGCTCGCCGTTCTGGGCGCCGAGGTCACGGAGCATGCAGGTCAGTCGCGCGCTGCACACCCGGCGGCCCTGCTCGTCGCTGATGACGACCTCGTAGGTCGCCGTCGACCGGCCCCGGTGCACGGGCGTGGCCACACCGGTCACCAGACCCGAGCGGATCCCGCGGTGGTGCGTGCAGTTGAGGTCCACGCCGACCGCGACCTTGGCGCTGCCGCCGTGCATCATCGCGCCGATCGAGCCCAGCGTCTCCGCGAGCACCGCCGAGGCGCCGCCGTGCAGCAGGCCGTACGGTTGGGTGTTGCCCTCCACCGGCATCGTGCCGACGACCTTCTCGGCGGACGCCTCCAGGATCCGCACGCCCATCCGCACGCCGAGGTCACCGGCCGAGAACCGCGCGGGCAGGTCCACGCCGAGCGCCGCGTACTCCTCGATGACCTCCTGCGGGAACTGCACCTGCTGCTGCTCGCCCATGAACCCGGCTCCGTTCGTCGTACACCTGTCTTAACCTGAGCGAACGCTCAGTCGGTCGCCGATTGTTCCAGACGGCCTTCCACGTGCGCCTCCAGGCGTACGACCACCGACTTGCTGGCCGGGGTGTTGCTGGTGTCGGCGGTCGCGTCCAGCGGCACCAGGACGTTGGTCTCCGGGTAGTACGCCGCCGCGCAGCCCCGGGCCGTCGGGTAGAGCACCACCCGGAAACCGGGCGCCCGCCGCTCCACGCCGTCCCGCCACTCGCTCACCAGATCCACGTACGCCCCCTCGGCGAACCCGAGCGAACGCGCGTCCTCGGCGTTCACCAGCACCACCCGGCGGCCGCCCGTGATGCCCCGGTAGCGGTCGTCCAGGCCGTAGATCGTGGTGTTGTACTGGTCGTGCGAGCGCAGCGTCTGCAACAGCAGCCGGCCCTCGGGCAGTTCGGGGTACTCCACCGGCGCCGCGGTGAAGTTCGCCTTGCCGGTGGCGGTCGGGAAACGGCGCTCGTCGCGCGGCGCGTGCGGCAGCGCGAAACCGCCGGGCCGGGCCACCCGCGCGTTGAAGTCCCCGAACCCCGGGACCACCCGCGCGATCCGGTCGCGGACGGCCGCGTAGTCCTTCTCGAACTCCTCCCACGGCACCACGCTGCGCTCCCCGAGGACCGCGCGCGCCATCCGGCACACGATCGCCGGCTCGGACAGCAGGCGCGCGCTCGCGGGCGCCAGCCGGCCGCGCGAGGCGTGCACCATGCCCATGGAGTCCTCGACGGTCACGAACTGCTCGCCGCTCGCCTGCTCGTCGCGCTCGGTGCGGCCCAGGGTGGGCAGGATCAGCGCCCGCGCGCCGGTGACCGTGTGCGAGCGGTTCAGCTTGGTCGACACATGCACCGTCAGCCGCGCCCGCCGCATCGCCGCCTCGGTCACCTCGGTGTCCGGGGACGCGGAGACGAAGTTGCCGCCCATGGCGAAGAACACCTTCGCCTCGCCGTCGCGCAGCGCGCGGATCGCCCGTACGACGTCGAAGCCGTGCTCCCGGGGCGGCGCGAACCCGAACTCCCGCTCCAGGGCGTCCAGGAAGGCGGGCGCGGGCCGTTCGAAGATGCCCATCGTGCGGTCGCCCTGCACGTTCGAATGACCGCGCACCGGGCACACGCCCGCGCCCGGGCGGCCGATGTTGCCGCGCAGCAGCAGGAAGTTGACGACCTCGCGGATCGTCGGCACGGAGTGCTTGTGCTGGGTCAGACCCATCGCCCAGCACACGATGGTCCGCTCGGAGGCGAGCACCAGCTCCAGCGCCCGCTCGATCTCCGCGCGGCTCAGGCCGGTCGCGGCCAGCGTCTCGTCCCAGTCGGCGGACTCGGCGGCCTTGGCGAACTCCTCGAATCCATGCGTGTGTTCCCGCACGAACTCCTCGTCGACCGCGCCGTCCGTCGCCAGGATCAGCTTGTTGAGGAGCCGGAAGAGCGCCTGGTCGCCGCCGATGCGGATCTGGAGGAACAGATCGGTGAGCGCGGCGCCCTTGAGCATGCCCTGCGGGGTCTGCGGGTTCTTGAACCGCTCCAGGCCCGCCTCGGGCAGCGGGTTGACGCTGACCACCTTCGCGCCGTTCGCCTTGGCCTTCTCCAGCGCGGACAGCATCCGGGGGTGGTTGGTGCCCGGGTTCTGGCCCGCCACGATGATCAGGTCGGCCCTGTACAGGTCCTCCAGGAGGACGCTGCCCTTGCCGATGCCGATGGTCTCCGTCAGCGCCGAACCCGACGACTCGTGGCACATGTTCGAGCAGTCCGGCAGGTTGTTCGTGCCCAGCTCGCGCGCGAAGAGCTGGTACAGGAACGCGGCCTCGTTGCTGGTGCGGCCCGAGGTGTAGAAAACGGCCTCGTCCGGGGAGGCGAGGGCGGTGATCTCCTCGGCGATGATGCCGAAGGCGCGCTCCCAGGTGACCGGCTCGTAGTGCGCCGCCCCTTCGGGGAGGTACATGGGATGGGTGAGCCGCCCCTGCTGGCCCAGCCAGTACCCGCTCCTGGTCGCCAGGTCGGCGACGGGGTGCGCGGCGAAGAACTCCGGGGTGACCCGGCGCAGGGTGGCCTCCTCGGCCACCGCCTTCGCGCCGTTCTCGCAGAACTCCGCCGTGTGCCGGTGCTCCGGCTCGGGCCAGGCGCAGCCCGGGCAGTCGAAGCCGTCCTTCTGGTTCACCCGCAGCAGCGTCAGCGCGGTGCGCCTGACCCCCATCTGCTGCTGGGCGATCCGCAAGGTGTGCCCGATGGCCGGCAACCCCGCCGCCGCGTGCTTCGGCTCCGCGACCTGCGGCGCGTCCTGCACCGGATCACCCTTGGGCGGCTTCGTCGCCATCGCACGCTCCCCTTCGACTGCGTGTACCACGTACGGGCCGATCCTCCCACGGGGGACTGACAGGGGGAACGGGCGGCTCCGGGGGGAGGAGGGGGTACGGCCGGGGCGGCGGGGCCGCGCCGGATCCGGTCGGCCGTGGGTCGGTGGGGCTGGCCGGTGGGGTGTGGTTCCTCCGGTGCAAGGGCGCCCGGCGGTGTCGGTGATCGGCTTGCCCGGAGAGGCGGGAGGACGGGCTGCCGGGGCGACAGCCTCCGGGGATACGAGTCCGTGCCGACCGCCCGCGCCACCTTGTGAGTCACCCTCTTCGGAGCCCGGAGAGGACCTTGGCCGCACAGGGCTGCCCTTTGTCCGCCGCGACGGTGTCCGGTTGCGGTCGCGGCGGACGGCGCCCCTGAGCTGTCCTCGGGCCCGCTGTCTCGCAAGCGCCCCGCGGGGCCGGTCCCGGTTCCGCTCGCCGTGCGTCGCTCTCCTCGGCCGTTGGCCTTCCGGCGCGCCTGGCGGCCAGATACGTCGGCGCGTAGACGCGCGGCACTTGGTGATACCGAACCGGACCGGCCCGAGCCCCGCCGGTCGCGCCTGCCTGGCCGACGGCCGCTGGTTTGTCCGCCGCGTGGCGGCCAAGCATGGCGGCGGCGAGCGGCCGACCTGGCTGGGGCTTCTTTTCGACTGCGATTTTTCGACTGCGATGGTGTTCGGCCGCGGTCGGGGCGACCGGTGCTCCTGAGCCGTCCTCGCCGCGCGGCGGCCCGGTCGGTCCTGGTCCGCTCGTCGTGCGCTGCCCTCCCTGGCCGGAGGCCACCGGCGGCGCCTGGCGACACCGGTGCTGGGCCCGGCCCACCCGGCCACCGGAGGCACACCGCGGCCGGTGCTCCTGAGTCGTCCTTGCTCTCTCCTGGTGGCCACCCCCGAGGTGTCCGGCCTGGTCCGCTCGCCCCGGCGGGAGGCCACTGGCGGCCGGTGCTGGGCCCTCTCCGCCCGGCTGCCGGAGGCGCACCGTGGCCGGTGCTTCTGAGCCGTCCTCGTTCTCTCCCGGTGGCCACCTCCGGGGTGCCCGGTCCTGGTCCGTTCGCCCCTGGCCGGTGGCCATCGACGGCACTCGGTGACGCCGGTGCTGGGCCTTCTCCGCCCGGCTGCCGGAGGCGCACCGCGGCCAGTGCTCCTGAGCCGTCCTCGTTCTCCCCTGGCGGCCACCCCGTGGTGCCCGGTCCTGGTCCGTTCGCCCCTGGCCGGTGGCCACCGGCGGCACTCGGTGACGCCGGTGCTGGGCCCCCTCCGCCCGGTTGCCGGAGGCGCACCGTGGCCGGTGCTTCTGAGCCGTCTTCGTTCTCTCCCGGTGGCCCCCCGTGGTGCCCGGTCCTGGTCCGTTCGCCCCGGCGGGAGGCCATCGACGGCACTCGGTGACGCCGGTGCTGGGCCCCTCCGCCCGGTTGCCGGAGGCGCACCGTGGCCGGTGCTTCTGAGCCGTCCTCGTTCTCCCCTGGCGGCCACCCCGTGGTGCCCGGTCCTGGTCCGTTCGCCCCTGGCCGGTGGCCACCGGCGGCACTCGGTGACGCCGGTGCTGGGCCCCCTCCGCCCGGCTGCCGGAGGCGCACCGCGGCCAGTGCTCCTGAGCCGTCCTCGTTCTCCCCCGGTGGCCACCCCGTGGTGCCCGGTCCTGGTCCGTTCGCCCCTGGCCGGTGGCCACCGACGGCACCCGGTGACGCCGGAGCTGGGCCCCCCGCCCGGCCGCCGGAGGCACACGGCGGCCGGTGCTCCTGAGTCGTCCTCGTTCTCCCCTGGCGGCCACCTCCGGGGTGCCCGGTCCTGGTCCGCTCGCCCCGGCCGGAGGCCACCAGCGGGGCCCCCGACGCCGGACCTGGCCCCGGCCGCCGGAGGCGCACGCGGTTCGGAGTGTCAGTGGGGCGTGGCAGGATCGGTGGCGTGGCAGAGACAGCATCGAAGAAGACCGACAAGACCCCCGGCGGCTCCCGTCCCCGGCTGATGCTCATGGACGGGCACTCGCTGGCCTACCGCGCGTTCTTCGCGCTGCCCGCGGAGAACTTCACCACCGCGACGGGCCAGCCGACGAACGCGATCTACGGTTTCGCGTCGATGCTGGCCAACACCCTGCGTGACGAGGCGCCCACCCACTTCGCCGTGGCCTTCGACGTCTCCCGCAAGACCTGGCGCTCCGAGCGCTTCACCGAGTACAAGGCGAACCGCTCCAAGAGCCCCGACGAGTTCAAGGGCCAGGTCGAGCTGATCGGCGAGCTCCTGGACGCGATGCACGCGCCGCGCTTCGCCGTCGACGGCTTCGAGGCCGACGACGTCATCGCCACCCTCGCCACCCAGGCCGAGGCCGAGGGCTTCGACGTACTGATCGTCACCGGCGACCGCGACTCCTTCCAGCTGGTCAGCGAGCACACCACCGTGCTCTACCCGACCAAGGGCGTCTCCGAGCTGACCCGGTTCACCCCGGAGAAGGTTCTTGAGAAGTACGGCTTGACGCCCGCCCAGTACCCCGACTTCGCCGCCCTGCGCGGTGACCCGTCCGACAACCTCCCCGGCATCCCGGGCGTCGGCGAGAAGACCGCCGCCAAGTGGATCAACCAGTTCGGCTCCTTCGCCGAGCTGGTCGAGCGCGTCGAGGAGGTCAAGGGCAAGGCGGGCCAGAACCTCCGCGACCACCTGGAGTCGGTCAAGCTCAACCGCGTCCTCACCGAGCTGGAGCGCCAGGTCGAGCTGCCGAAGGCGGTCGCCGACCTGGAGCGCGCGCCGTACGACCGCAAGGGCGTCGCGCTGGTCCTGGACACCCTGGAGATCCGCAACCCGTCCCTGCGCGAGCGCCTCTTCGCGGTCGACCCCGGCGCCGAGGAGGCCGACACCACCCCGGTCGCCACCGAGGGCGTCGAGGTCGACGGCACCGTCCTGCGCACAGGTGAGCTGGCCCCCTGGCTCGCCGAGCACGGCACGGGTCCGCTGGGCGTCGCCACCGTCGACACCTGGGCGCTGGGCACCGGCTCGGTCGCCGAGGTCGCCCTGGCGGCGGCCGGGGGAGCGGCCGCCTGGTTCGACCCCGCGGAGCTCGACGAGGCCGACGAGAACGCGTTCGCGGCCTGGCTGGCGGACACCGAGCGCCCCAAGGTGTTCCACAACGCCAAGGGCGCCATGCGCGTCTTCGCCGAGCACGGCTGGCGCATCGAGGGCGTGCGCATGGACACCGCGCTCGCCGCCTACCTGGTCAAGCCCGGCCGACGCTCCTTCGACCTGGACGCGCTGTCCCTGGAGTACCTGCACCGCGAGCTGGTCCCCGCCGCCGCGGCCGACGGCCAGCTGGCCTTCGGCACGGACGAGGCCGCCGAGGCCGAGGCCCTGATGATCCAGGCCCGTGCCGTCCTGGACCTCGGCGAGGCGTTCGAGGGCCGCCTGGAGGAGGTCGGCGCCGCCGATCTGCTGCGCGACATGGAGCTGCCCACCTCGGCCCTGCTCGCCCGCATGGAGCGGCACGGCATCGCCGCGGACCGCGCGCACCTCGACGCGATGGAGCAGATGTTCGCGGGCGCGGTGCAGCAGGCCGTGAAGGAGGCACACGCGGCCGCGGGCCACGAGTTCAACCTGGGCTCGCCCAAGCAGCTCCAGGAGGTCCTCTTCGGCGAGCTGGCGCTGCCCAGGACCAAGAAGACCAAGACCGGCTACACCACGGACGCCGACGCCCTGGCCTGGCTCGCCACCCAGACGGACAACGAGCTGCCGGTGATCATGCTCCGCCACCGCGAGCAGGCCAAGCTCCGCGTCACCGTCGAGGGCCTGAGCAAGACCATCGCGGGCGACGGCCGTATCCACACCACCTTCAACCAGACGGTGGCCGCGACCGGCCGGCTGTCCTCCACGGACCCGAACCTCCAGAACATCCCGGTCCGCACCGACGAGGGCCGGGCGATCCGCCGCGGCTTCGTCGTCGGCGAGGGCTTCGAGTCCCTGATGACCGCCGACTACAGCCAGATCGAGCTGCGCGTGATGGCGCACCTCTCCGAGGACGAGGGCCTGATCAGGGCGTTCACCTCCGGCGAGGACCTGCACACCACCGCCGCCTCCCAGGTCTTCGGCGTCGAGCCGGCCGCGGTGGACGCGGAGATGCGCCGCAAGATCAAGGCGATGTCGTACGGCCTGGCGTACGGCCTGTCCGCGTTCGGCCTCTCCCAGCAGCTGAACATCGAGGCGGCGGAGTCCCGCGCCCTGATGGACGCGTACTTCGAGCGCTTCGGCGGGGTCCGCGACTACCTGCGCCGCGCCGTGGACGAGGCCCGGGCCACGGGCTACACGGCGACCGTCTTCGGGCGCCGCCGCTATCTGCCCGACCTCAACAGCGACAACCGCCAGCGCCGCGAGGCCGCCGAGCGGATGGCCCTGAACGCGCCCATCCAGGGCACGGCGGCGGACATCGTCAAGATCGCCATGCTGAAGGTGGACACCGCGCTGCGGGCCGCGGACCTGAAGTCCCGGATGCTGCTCCAGGTCCACGACGAAATCGTCCTGGAGATCGCCCCCGGGGAACGCGACCGCGTCGAGGAACTCGTTCGCCACGAGATGTCCGGCGCCGTGACCCTCCTGGCCCCCCTGGACGTCTCGGTCGGTGTCGGCCCGGACTGGGAGTCGGCCGCGCACTAGCCCGCGCCGCATCGCCGTGGAAGCCGCCGCGCCCGGGCGGCACCCGGGCCGCACCGGTGAGGGGGCGCCGTGTTCCGACGGAATACGGCGCCCCGCGGCTCGCGCAAGCCGGAATCCTCCATTCCGTGCCGGCACCACAAAGACGGCTCAACCCCCGGCGGGACCGTCACTCACGTGGCCCCCGTCAAAACGCCCCGCACCCTCCGCAGCCGCAACACTGCGGGCATGGGTATACGCATGCTTCACCGCCGGACGCCCGAGGCAGTGACCCGGGTCTGGGCGGACACCGCCTCGGCGCAGGCACTGCCCGCCTCGCCGGTCCCGGCCCTCGCGGCCGACGCAAGCACCGCCCGCATCCCCGCCGACCCGGCCACGACCGTCCGCAGGGCCGCCAGGAACGTCCGGCGCGGGCTCAAGGACCGCACCGCCCGGACCGGGGCCGCCGCCCACGCGGGCCGCGCCCCCGACTGGCGCCAGTGGGCCGATCTGGCCCGCGGCTATCTCGCGCTCACGCTCACGCTGATCCCGAGATCCCGCCCCCGCCCCACCCTCACGGTCTTCGTCGCCCCCCTCGCCGAACGCCCGGCCCGCCACGATCCCCGCGACCCCGGACCGCGCACCGCCTTCTAGGGCCGAGCCTCCCTCCCCCCCAACTCAAGAGCGGGCCATTGTCACCGCCCTGGCGGACCGTCGGGCGCGCCCACCTCAACGACAGGTGGCCAACCGGTGAAAATCGGGCATGAACGGGTGCCCCGGCAAAGCAAGTTGCCGTAGGGTCGCCTGCGGCGCCGTGCCGGGCGCACGGGCCGGGCAACGTCACACAGGTGAAAGGGCGGCACAGGGGCAACCGGAACGCCGGGTCGTTCGTCAGACCAGGGCGGGACACACATACGTGGATATGGACGCACGACGTCCTTGGGAGGGGTTCACTCTATGGCGGCGCATATCGGCAGGCGGCTGCGCAAGGGGGCGGCGACCACCGCCGTGGCCGCGGCAGCGGTCGCGGCTCTCTCCGCGTCCCAGGCTCCGGGCGCGACCGGCGACGACCACGGCAGACAGATGACGACCGGTGCCGCCGCCCCCGTACCGGACCCCACCGGCGACGACGCCACGGGCAACTCGCCGTACTACACGGACCTGCCGCCCCTGAACAGCCCCAACCCGAGCCCCTCGCCGAGCACCGGCACCCCCGTCGCCCAGGGCGCCGCCGAGGCCGGCATACCGGCCACGGTCCTCGACGCGTACAAGAAGGCCGAGGCGGAGCTGCGCACCTCCAAGCCCGGCTGCAACCTGCCCTGGCAACTCCTCGCCGCCATCGGCAAGGTGGAGTCCGGCCAGGCTCGCGGCGGCGAGGTCGACGCCTCCGGCACCACACTGCGGCCGATCCTCGGCCCGGTCCTCGACGGCAACGGCTTCGCGCTCATCAAGGACACCGACCACGGCGCGTACGACGGCAACGCCCAGTACGACCAGGCCGTCGGGCCCATGCAGTTCATCCCGTCCACCTGGGCCTGGGCCGGCCGCGACGGCAACGGCGACGGCAAGAAGGACCCCAACAACATCTACGACGCCGCGCTCGCCGCCGGCCACTACCTGTGCCGCGGCGACCGGGACCTGTCCCAGGCGGCCGACCTGCACGGCGCGATCCTCGGCTACAACAACTCGCAGGACTACCTGAACACCGTCCTGTCCTGGATGGAGTACTACAGCAAGGGCACCTACTCCGTGCCCGACGGCACCGGCACCGCGCCCGGCCACCGCAGCGACGACGGCACCCCGCGCACGACCCCGTCCACGCCCGCCGAGCCCGCGAACCCGCACCAGGGCAAGCCGGGTTCGAAGGACCAGGGCGGCCGGCCGAGCCCCTCGCCCACGCCGTCGAAGCCCGGCGGCGGCCAGGACGGCGGCGACCCGGCCCCGCGGCCGCCCGGCACGCCCGACCCGACCACGCCCACCCCCACCGACACGGTGGACCACCTGGAGAACGCGGGCACCGCCACGGTCAAGCTCACCGCGACGGCCGGGGACGCCTTCACCGGGACGATCAGCACCCGCGCCGAGACCAAGGCGGGCGCCGCCGTGGCCAAGGTCAGGATCCGGTTCACCATCTCCGGGGACACCGACGCCACCTTCACCGGCGGCGAGGACGTGGCCACGGTCGCCACCGACAGCAAGGGCGTCGCGAAGGCACCCGCGCTCCAGGCAGGCGAGAAGACCGGCGGCTTCAAGGTCACCGCCACCGTCGTGGGCCGCTCGCTCAAGGGCGTCGACTACCAGGCGACCGTCACCGAACGCCCCGCCGACACCCTGACCGCCACCACCGACGGCGACACCCCGCTGACCTGCACCCCCGGCGGCGCGTTCGCCGACCAGGTCCAGGTGAAGGCGACGTACAAGGGCGCCGTCGCGGACAAGGTCGCGGCCACCGCCACCCTGATCAAGTCCGCCACCGACGCCACCGAGAACGACAAGGGCCCCTACTTCAAGGACGCCACCACCGGCAAGGCCGTACGCACCCTCACCGGTCTGAAGACGGACGGCAAGGGCCTGTTGACGCTGCCGAAGCTGTACGCGGACGACACCACCGGCACGTTCCTGCTGCGCGTCACCACCCCCGGCGGCGGCACCCTCACCGTCCGGCTGACGGTGGCCGCCGACGGCACCGCCACGGCGAGCCCGTCCCCGTCCCCGAGCGCGTCGGCGACCTCCTGAGCCGACCGGACCGTCACGGCGCCCTCCCCGCTTCCGGCGGGGAGGGCGCCGCCGTTCGTGGGCGCACCGCTGTTCTCATCTCGCCCGCCCGTTGCTACGGTGCCCGCACCTGACACGCCATCAGGAATCCTCAGGACCCCGACCGGCCACCGGGAGGCCCCGCATGCGCGCCCTGATCGCCGCCGCGACCGGCCTCGCCCTCGCCTTCGCCCTGGTCCTCACGATCGGCGCCCTCGGCGCGCCCTCCGGCCGCACCTCGCCGAAACCGCTGCTGACCACGGTCCCCGCACATCCGTGACCCGTCCAGGAGGGAGGCCGCGATGCGCCGCAAGGCAAGCCTGATCCTGCTCGCCTGTGCCGTCTTCTGCGCGGCACTGTCGCCACTGACACGCTGGTACGCCTTCCCGCGCCTGGCCCGGATCCCCGCGAACCAGTACCAGGACGTCGTCCTGGAGGCCAAGAACGCCACCCTCCTCGACTACGGCACCATGCGGGCGAAAAAGGTCCCCCAGGTCACCATCGTGCAGACCCTGAAAGGCGATGTGGCGGCCGCCGAGAAGATCGAGAAGAGCGCACACCGGCCGGTCGTCGTCTGGAACGCCCTCTCCTACGTCCAGGGCCCCGACGGCAAGATGGTCTCCGAGGTCCCCGAGCGCTACATCTTCGACGCCCACAGCCAGGCCCCCGTCCACGCCACCGGCGAGATGGTCGACGGCGACCCGGTCGAGCGGGCCGGCATCGAGTTCAAGTGGCCCTTCCTGACCCAGAAACGGGACTACGAGTACTTCGACGCGCAGACCCGCACCACCAGCCCCATCCACTACAAGGGCACCCGCGAGTTCCACGGCCTGAAGGTCTACTACTTCGAACAGACCGTCCCCTGGACCAAGGTCCCCATGCCGAAGTCCATGCCGGTCAAGGGCATCACCCCGCAGACCGTCGCCAAGACCGGCACCACCCGCTGGTACACCACCGAGCGCCGCTTCTGGGTCGAACCGGTCACCGGCGCACCGGTTTACGGCGAGGAGATCCACCAAGAGGAACTGCGCGGCGGCACCCTGCTCGGCGGACGCGCCAAGGTCACCGCGTTCGCCGGGGACGTGAAGATGCGCGAGGACTACGTCGAGCACACGGTCGCCCTCGTCAAACACAACCGCACGCTCGTCCTCGCACTCACCTCCTACGTCCCCTGGGGCGCCCTGACCCTCGGCCTGCTCCTGCTCGCCCTCTCCCTCCTCCTGGAGGCCCGCGCCCGCCGCCCCGGGGACCCGGCACCCGCCCCGGCGGCGCCACCGCGGCCGGTCAGCGCCTGAGCCGCGCGTTGGTGTGCCGGGTGGGCTCCTCCGCCGCCGGATCCTCCGGCCACGGGTGCTTCGGATAACGGCCGCGCAGCTCGGCCCGCACGGCCCGGTAGCCATCCCGCCAGAACGACGCCAGATCGGCCGTCACAGCCGCGGGCCGCCCGGCGGGGGAGAGCAGATGCACGAGCAGCGGCACGCCCGCCACCGACGGCGTCTCCCGCGACCCGAACATCTCCTGGAGCTTCACCGCGAGCACCGGCCGCTCGGGATCCCGGTAGTCGATCCGGATCCTGGACCCGCTCGGCACGGTCATCCGCTCGGGCGCCAGCTCGTCCAGGCGCACGGCCTCCCCGCTCGCCCAGGGCAGCAGCCGCGCCAGCGCCTGCCCGGCATCGATCCGCGCCAGATCCGCCCGCCGCCGAGCCCGGCCCAGCTCCGGCTCCAGCCACCGCTCCGCACCCGCGTACAGCGCCTCGTCCGACACATCCGGCCACGGCTCCCCGAGCCGGGCCCGCAGGAACGCCAGCCGCAGGCGCAGCACCTGAGCGTCCGGCGTCCACCGCAGCAGCGCGGGCCCCTCCTGCCGCAACCCTTCGAGCAGCGCCGCACGCACCAGCTCGGGCGCGGCGTCCGCCAAGGGCCGCACCGCCAGCTCGACGGCCCCGAGCCGCTCGACCCGCCGGGCCACGACATCGCCGTCCGCCCAGCGCACCTCGTCCCGCTCGTCCAGCACCGCGCCCGCCGCCGCCCGCGCCACCTCCTCGGACACGGCGGCCCCGAGCCGCACCCGGGCATGCCCCTTCCCGCCCGGCCGGTCCGCCACGGCCACCACGACCCACGGCGCCCCCCGCAACGCCGACCCCTCCGCCACCTCGGCCCGCGTCCCGGACACCATGAGGTACGACCCACCGTCCGACTTCCCGACCCGCTCGGGGAAAGCGAGCGCGGCGACCAGCCCGACGAGGCCGTCCGCACCCACACCGGACGGGACCGGCCGCCCGGAACCCGGACCCCGGGCACCCGGCCCGGGGCCCACCCGGGACCGGCCCTCCTGCACGGCCGGGTCGGAGAACTCCGCCGCGACCGACCGCAGCCGCCGTACCTCCGCCGCCCACCGCCCCGCGTAGCCGTCACCCCCACGCCGAGCGGAGCGCAACGCCCCGGCGAGATCGTCGCCGTACTCCCGCGGCACCTCCTCCGAGAGCAGCGCCACCACCTCCGCCCCCGCCCCCGACGTGTCCAGCAGCGCCCGCCCCAGCCGCGGGTGCAGCCCGAGCCGGGAGAGCCGTACGCCGCGTTCCGTCGCCCGCCCCGCGGAGTCCACCGCGCCCACCGCCACCAGCGCGGAGCGCGCCGCCGCCATCGCACCGCCCGGCGGCGGATCCAGCAGCGCCAGACCCGAGGCGTCCGGATCACCCCAGCAGGCGGTTTGGAGCGCGAACGACGTCAGATCGGCCACCTTGATCTCCGGCGCCGGGAACGCCGGCAGACGGCCGTCCTCGGCCTCCGCCCAGCACCGGTACACCGCACCCGGCGCCTCCCGCCCGGCCCGGCCCGCCCGCTGCCGCCCGGCCGCACGCGACGCCCGTACCGTCGTCAGCCCACTGAGCCCCCGCGCATGATCCACCCGGGGCTCCCGGGCCAGCCCCGAGTCCACCACCACCCGCACCCCGGGCACGGTCAGCGAGGACTCCGCGACCGACGTCGCCAGCACCACCCGCCGCCGCCGACCGGCCGCCAGCACCGCGTCCTGCACGGCCGCGGGCGCCCGCCCGTGCACCTGGAGCACCTCCACCCCGGCCGGCTCACCCAGCAGCCCGGCCACCCGCGCGATCTCGCCGACCCCGGGCAGGAAACACAGCACGTCACCGTCCCGCTCGGCCAGCGCCCGCCGCACCACCGACGCCACATGCGCCAGCAGTACGGGGTCCACCCGCATCCCGTGCGGCGGCCGCACCGGCCGCACCGGCGGCGCCCACACCACCTCCACGGGATGCGCGGTCCCCGCCGCCTCGACCACCGGCGCCCCGCCCAGCAGCCGCGCCCACCCCCGCGCGTCCGTGGTCGCCGACGCGGCCACCAGCCGCAGCTCCGGCCGCAGCGCCTGCCGCACGTCCCACAGGAAAGCCGCCACCGTGTCGGCGTCCAGATGCCGCTCATGACACTCGTCGAGCACGACGACGTCCACCCCGGCCAGCTCCTGATCGCGCTGGAGCCGCTGGAGCAGCACCCCCGTGGTCACGACCTCCACCCGCGTGCGCCGCCCCACGGCCCGCTCCCCGCGCACCGTGAAACCCACGCTCTCGCCGGGCCGCTCACCCAGCAGCCACGCCATCCGCCGCGCCGCCGCACGCGCCGCGATCCGCCGCGGCTCGGCCACCACGACCCGCCGCGCGGGGATCCGCCGCGGCTCGGCCACCACGACCCGCCGCGCGGGGCCGTCCCCGACCAGCCCCGCCAGCACCAGCGGCACCAGGGTCGTCTTGCCGGTACCGGGCGGCGCCACCAGGACGGCGGCGCCGTCGGCCGCGAGCGCGTCGGTCAGGGCGGGCAGGGCGGAGCGCACGGGCAGCGCGTCCAGGGCGTCGTAACGGATCACGCCTTAAGTGTCGTACGACGCCCGAACCCGCCCCCGCGTCCCCGATCGGGGAGGTTTCAGTCCCGCTCGCACACGAAGACGGCGGTACCCGGGATCAGGCTGCCCCGCAGCGGGGACCAGCCGCCCCACTCCGAGCTGTTCCAGGCCGGCCACTCCGGCTCCACCAGGTCCACCAGGCGGAACCCGGTGGCCACGATGTCGCGGACCCGGTCGCCCAGCGTCCTGTGGTGCTCCACGTAGACCGCCCCGCCCCGGTCGTCCTGCTCCACATAGGGCGTGCGGTCGAAGTACGAGGCGGACACCGACAGGCCCTCGGGACCCGGCTCGTCCGGGAACGCCCAGCGGATCGGGTGGGTCACCGAGAAGACGAACCGGCCGCCGGGCCGCAGCACCCGCCGCACCTCGCTCAGCACCAGGCGCGGATCCGCGACGAACGGCAGCGCGCCGTACGCCGAGCACGCCAGGTCGAAGGAACCGTCCGCGAAGGGCAGCGCGCCCGCGTCCGCGCACACCAGCGGAAACGATCCGCCGATGCGCAGCGCGTGCTGGAGCTGGCGGTGCGAGAGATCCAGGGCCACCGGACGGGCGCCCTGGGCGGCCAGCCAGCGCGCGCACTGCGCCGCGCCCGCGCCGATCTCCAGGACCTCCTTGCCCTTCAGGTCCTCCGGCGGGCCGAGCAGCTCGGCCTCCACCTCGTCCAGACCCTCCGGGCCCCACACGAAGCGGTCGTCGCCGAGGAACGTGCCGTGCTCGACCTGGTACTCGTCCGCGTTGCGGTCCCACCAGCCCCGGTTGGCCCGGCTGCTCTCCGCGACATCGGCGTCACGGCGGGTGGCTTCGGGCTCGAACCCCTCGGGCTCGGGCCGTTCGGACTCTTGGATGATCGGCTCCCTCGTCGTAATCTTCCGTCCCGACCCACCGGACGGCGGTACGCCGTGGACGGGGTCGCACAGCCCTGCCGCGCGGACTTATGGGACATTTTGTGCCGGGTATACGGCGATCCGCCCCGGGTGTGCGCCTTCGCGCATTGACCCTTTCCGGCTGCCCCCGTATGCTACAAGTTGCGCTGCGGGCTTGCGCGCCTCAGACGTAGCAGGCTGCGCTCGCATCTGTATGTATGTCCCCTCGGTTTTCGAGGCGCCACCGGGCACCCGGTGTCCTGAAAAGGTGGCGCTTCCTTGGCTGTCCGGCTTCTGCAGAGCGAAACAGGCTCCCGGCGTAAGCAGTACCTACGACTTCAATGTCCGTACCGGAGCCCTTTCCCACATGACGAGCAGCACCGAGACCACCGCCACCACCCCGCAGGTAGCGGTCAACGACATCGGTAACGAGGAAGCCTTCCTCGCCGCGATCGACGAGACGATCAAGTACTTCAACGACGGCGACATCGTCGACGGCGTCATCGTGAAGGTCGACCGGGACGAGGTCCTGCTCGACATCGGTTACAAGACCGAAGGTGTCATCCCGAGCCGCGAGCTCTCGATCAAGCACGACGTCGACCCGAACGAGGTCGTGGCCGTCGGCGACGAGATCGAGGCCCTGGTCCTCCAGAAGGAGGACAAGGAAGGCCGCCTGATCCTCTCGAAGAAGCGCGCCCAGTACGAGCGTGCCTGGGGCACCATCGAGAAGATCAAGGAAGAGGACGGCATCGTCACCGGTACCGTCATCGAGGTCGTCAAGGGTGGTCTCATCCTCGACATCGGCCTCCGTGGCTTCCTGCCGGC
Source organism: Streptomyces sp. LaBMicrA B280 (assembly GCF_049222185.1). Classification (NCBI taxonomy): domain Bacteria; kingdom Bacillati; phylum Actinomycetota; class Actinomycetes; order Kitasatosporales; family Streptomycetaceae; genus Streptomyces; species Streptomyces sp. LaBMicrA B280. The sequence continues at coordinate 28,427 of NZ_JBMJCT010000006.1, forward strand.
TTCCCTCGTCGAGATGCGTCGTGTCCGCGACCTCCAGCCGTACGTCGGCAAGGAGCTCGAGGCCAAGATCATCGAGCTGGACAAGAACCGCAACAACGTGGTCCTGTCCCGCCGTGCCTGGCTGGAGCAGACCCAGTCCGAGGTCCGCCAGACGTTCCTCACGACCCTCCAGAAGGGTCAGGTCCGCTCCGGCGTGGTCTCCTCGATCGTCAACTTCGGTGCCTTCGTGGACCTGGGTGGCGTCGACGGTCTGGTCCACGTCTCCGAGCTGTCCTGGAAGCACATCGACCACCCGTCCGAGGTTGTCGAGGTCGGCCAGGAAGTCACCGTCGAGGTCCTCGACGTGGACATGGACCGCGAGCGCGTCTCCCTGTCGCTGAAGGCGACCCAGGAAGACCCGTGGCAGCAGTTCGCCCGCACCCACCAGATCGGCCAGGTCGTGCCCGGCAAGGTCACGAAGCTGGTTCCGTTCGGTGCGTTCGTCCGCGTGGACGAGGGCATCGAGGGTCTGGTCCACATCTCCGAGCTGGCCGAGCGCCACGTGGAGATCCCGGAGCAGGTCGTCCAGGTCAACGACGAGATCTTCGTCAAGGTCATCGACATCGACCTCGAGCGTCGTCGCATCAGCCTCTCGCTGAAGCAGGCCAACGAGTCCTTCGGCGCCGACCCGTCGGTCGTCGAGTTCGACCCGACCCTGTACGGCATGGCCGCGTCCTACGACGACCAGGGCAACTACATCTACCCCGAGGGCTTCGACCCCGAGACCAACGACTGGCTCGAGGGCTACGAGAAGCAGCGCGAGGAGTGGGAGCGCCAGTACGCCGAGGCGCAGTCCCGCTTCGAGCAGCACCAGCAGCAGGTCATCAAGTCCCGCGAGGCCGACGCCGCTGCCGCGGCCGAGGGCGGCGAGGCTGCGGCTCCGGCCGCGACCGGCGGCGGCTCGTACTCCTCCGAGGGTGCGGACACCTCCGGCGCCCTGGCGTCGGACGAGGCGCTGGCCGCGCTGCGCGAGAAGCTCGCGGGTGGCCAGAGCTGAACGCTGGCCGCTGAGGCTTAGCAGGTAGCTGCTTGAGGGGCTCCACCTTTCGAGGTGGGGCCCCTCAGGGTTTTCCCGGGGCGGTTCGGTGGTGGGCCGCTGCGGGTCCGTCGTGGCTGGTCGCGCAGCTCCCCGCGCCCCTAGGGGATCACCGCAGCCCTTGTCAGGAAGTCACCGCGATATTCGTCAGGCCCTTGCCGCCTGTCGCCGTGTTCGAGGTGTAGACCGTCGTCCGGCAGTCAGCGCTGTAGTTGGTCACGTTGACGGCCAGCTGGGTGGGGCCCGTGGCGCCGGTCAGGGTGGAGTGGTTGCCCTTGAAGATCGTGCCGCAGCCCCAGCCCGGCTGCTGGGTGTGGGTCTGGTAGCCGTCGTTGCTGGTACGGGTGCCGGTGTTGTCCTGGACCAGGACGTCGTTGCCCTTCACATCGACCCAGGAGTCGTCGTAGTTCGCGCCGGTCAGGCCGCTGCCGTCGAAGGTGTTGCCGATGATCCGGGTGCCGGTCGTGCCCTCCTTGACGTCGACGTTCTCACCGCCCACGTCCGGGCCGATGGTGTTGTCGACGATCTGCACGCGGTCGCTGTTGTCGGACAGGGTGTTGGCCGTGCCGACGTAGACGCCCTCACCCATGCCGCCGCCGTCGTTCCCGGTGTCGTAGATCCGCGAGTTCCTGATCACGCCGTCCGTGCTGGAATCGCGGAAGTGCACGCCCTCCATGGCCAGGCCGTGCACCGTGACGCCGTCCACGATCACGCCCTCGGCCGCGTCGATCATGATGCCCTTCTGGCTCCCGGTCACGGTCAGTCCGCTGACCGTCCAGTAGGAGGCGCCGTTCAGATGGAGCCCGTAGCCGCCGCTCGCGGTGAGGACGGCCTCGGCGGAGCCGGTGAGGGTGATCCTGGCGGACGCCGTGGCCGGTGCGGTCGCGTTGAAGTTGCCCTTGTAGGTGCCGTCCGCGAGATGGATCGTGGCGCCGGGCCGCGCGTTCGCGAGTGCGGTCTTCAGCTGGGCCGCGGTCGTCACCTCGACCGTCGACGCGGCCATGGCCGGAGCCGGGCCCGCGAGCAGCAGACCACCGGTGACGGTGGCCGCCGCGATCAGGGAGGTGAGCGGCATGGATATGCGCATAGGGGGTGCCTTCCTGTCCCAGGGACGAGCTCTTACGGGCTCTTACGTGAAACCGGGCGATCTCATACGTGAATCGTGGCCGTCATGGTGAACAGTGCACCGTGAAGGTACGGACCAGGTGACGGAGCGTCAAGACGGAGCGTCAGGACGGTCTACGGAAGATCGCTGATCAGCGGCGTGTCGCGGGAATGCCCCCGTTCCAGGCCGCGTTGTAGCGGAGGAACAGGAGGAGGAGCGGTCACAGTGCTTGATCCGCAGGGTTTGTACGCATGGGAGCCGAAGGGCCTCGCCGTGGTCGACATGGCGCTCGCCCAGGAATCGGCCGGCCTTGTCATGCTCTACCACTTCGACGGATACATCGACGCGGGCGAGACCGGTGACCTCATCGTCGACCGGCTGCTCGACTCACTGCCCCACCAGGTCGTCGCCCGGTTCGACCACGACCGGCTCGTGGACTACCGGGCCCGCCGGCCTCTGCTCACCTTCAAGCGCGACCGCTGGACCGACTACGAGACCCCGGCCATCGAGGTCCATCTCGTCCAGGACACCACCGGCGCCCCCTTCCTGCTGCTGTCCGGGCCCGAGCCGGACGTGGAGTGGGAGCGCTTCTCGACGGCGGTACGACAGATCGCCGACCGGCTCGGCGTCCGCCTGGCCGTGAACTTCAGCGGCCTGCCCATGGGCGTGCCGCACACCCGCCCCGTGGGCCTCACCCCGCACGGCAACCGCACCGACCTGGTCCCCGGCCACACCAGCCCCTTCGAGGAGGCCCAGGTGCCCGGCAGCGTGGAGCAGCTGGTGGAGTACCGGCTCATGCAGGCCGGTCATGACGTCCTGGGCGTCGCCGCGCACGTCCCGCACTACATCGCCCGCTCCCCGTACCCGGACGCCGCGCTGACCGTCCTGGAGGCCATCACCGCCGCCACCGGCCTGGTCCTGCCCGGCATCGCGCACTCCCTGCGCACGGACGCGCAGCGCACCCAGACCGAGATCGACCGGCAGATCCAGGAGGGCGACGAGGAGCTCACCGCCCTCGTCCAGGGCCTGGAGCACCAGTACGACGCGGTGGCCGGCGCCGAGACCCGGGGCAATATGCTCGCCGAACCGGTGGAGATCCCGTCCGCCGACGAGATCGGGCGCGAGTTCGAGCGATTCCTCGCGGAGCGTGAGGGGGAGGCCTGAGCCTCGGCTTCCGCCGCTGTCCGGCCTCAAGGCCCTGCCCCTGTCGGTGGCAGGGCCTAAGCTTCCGCTCATGCTGAAAGTTGGCCTGACCGGCGGGATCGGCGCCGGCAAGAGCGAGGTGTCCCGGCTGCTCGTGGAGCACGGAGCCGTGCTGATCGACTCCGACCGCATCGCACGGGAGGTCGTGGCGCCCGGCACGCCCGGTCTCGCCGCCGTGGTCGAGGCGTTCGGCCCGGACATCCTCGCCGAGGACGGGGGTCTGGACCGGCCCCGCCTCGGCTCGATCGTCTTCGCCGACTCGGCCAGACTCGCGGTCCTCAACTCGATCGTGCACCCCTTGGTCGGCGCCCGCTCCCGTGAACTGGAGGAGGCCGCGGCCCCCGACGCCGTGGTGATCCACGACGTCCCCCTGCTCACCGAGAACGGCCTGGCGCCGTTCTACGACCTCGTGATCGTCGTGGACGCGAGCCCCGAGACCCAGCTCGACCGGCTGATACGGCTGCGCGGAATGACCGAGGACGACGCCCGCGCCCGCATGGCCGCGCAGGCCACCCGCGAGCAGCGACACGCGATCGCGGACCTGGTGATCGACAACGACGTGCCGCTGGACGCGCTGCGCAAGCGGGTCGACGCGGTCTGGGACGACCTGGTGCGCCGGGCCCACGGGCGCTCCACCGGGGACCGGCCCGCGGAATAGCGGCCCGGGCAGGGGCGTTGAACCTCGGGAACAAGGGAAGGACTCTGCCGTGCCCGAGACCAGCGGTTCCCCCGGACCCACTCCGGAGACGCATGTCATCGATTTCCGTGCCGCGGAGCAGCTGCTCCACGCGCGGGATCCGCGGGGTGCGGTGAAGCTGCTCGACGGAGTCATCGCCGCGCATCCCGAGAACACCGCGGCCCGGCTGCTGCGCGCGCGTGCCTTCTTCGCCGCCGCGCAACTGCGGCCCGCCGAGCTGGAGTTCACCATCGTCCTGGAGCGGGAGCCGGACAACGCCTACGCGCACTTCGCCCTGGCCCGCACCTACGAGCGCCAGGGCCGCGCCGACCAGGCCAAGCGCCACTTCCGGCTGGCCGCGGCACTCGATCCGAACCCGGAGTACCTGAAGGCGGCCCGGTTCGACGGCTGATGCCGTGCCCGTGACGGCGGACGTCCGTCAGGGGTGCCGGTGGCGCGGCGGCCGGGCCCAGGAGGGGCCGCGCCGCGACAGCCGGGGACCGCGGGGCCCGTCGTCGTCCGGCGGCTGGTACGGCGGCACGTCCCGGCCCGGCTGATAGTGCGGGCCCTGCCTCAGATGCCGGACGATCATGGCGAGGTCGACGGTGACGATCAGCAGCAGCACCCCGCAGGCGGCCGCCCAGCCGGGGCGTCCGACGAGCGCGAACACCACCGTGCCGAAGACCGCCCAGACCAGCCCCCACACACTCAGCCACAACCGCGCCCGCAGAGCACTGCGCGCGGTCGCCGGTTCACTGCCTGTACGCATCGGATCACCACTCCTTCTTGCAACGTACTCCCCGGGGCGGTGGGGTGCGTGCAGCTCGTTCCCCGTCCCGCGAGTTCCCGTTCTGCGGTGAATCGCTCGAACGGATGAACCGTGGTCGAACGGGAACGGGACGGCGGGGACGGGCCGTTCTTCGGGCATGACGGTCGAGATGCGTGAGGGATACGAGGGCACAGGCACGGGTGCGATCACCCCGGACGGCTGCGCGGTGGAGGTCTACACGCGGCTGCCGATCGGACCGGAGCCGGACATCATCGCCGCGGCGGTACCGCCCGGGGCGCACATCCTGGAACTGGGCAGCGGGGTGGGCCGGATGACCCACCCGCTGCTGGAACGCGGCTTCACGGTCACCGCGGTGGACGAGTCCCCCGACATGCTGGCCCGGATCCACGGGGCACGCGCCATATGCGCCCCGATCGAGGAACTGGACCTGGGCGGCGAGAAGTTCGAGGTGGTGATGCTCGCCTCGTTCCTGGTCCATGCCGGTGACGAGGAGGTGCGCCGGGGCCTGCTGCGCACCTGCGCCCGCCATGTGGCCGACGGCGGCTGCGTGCTCATCCAGCGGGAGGGCGCGGACTACCACACCGATGTGCCGAGAGAGCGGGTCGACCCGGCCGGCTTCACGGTCCGCATCGCCTCGGTGACCCCCGTAGGCGACGGAGTGGACTCCGTCCATGTCGAGTACGACTTCCCGGACGGCACCTGGACCCAGACCTTCCTCGCCCGGCCCCTGACGAAGGAACAGTTCGAATCAGCGCTGGCGGAGGAGGGGCTGGAGGTGGACAAGTACCTGACGCCGGACGGGATGTGGGTACGGGCCGTGCGGACGACACGGTAGGTGCCCAGGAGGACGCGGCGGCCGGCAGGAGGACGCTGGGGGCGTAAGAGGGACGCGGTGGGCGCGAGGCGGACGCCGTGGGGCGGGCGCGGTGTGCCCGGCGTCACCCGTCACCGTCCCCTCGACCGCCCCTCGGGTCCGCTCATGCCGCTGCTGAACCCCGGTGGTGTGAGGCCGCGCAGGCGTTCCATGTCCCGGCGGTCGCGCTTGGTGGGCCGACCGGTGCCCCGGTCGCGGATCCCGGCGGGGGCGACGGTCTCGCGGGGCGGCGGGGGAGGGGAGTTGTCGATGTAGCACTGCACGGCCACGGGCGCACCGACCCGCTTGCGGATGAGGCGCTTGACGATCACGATCCGCTCCCGGCCCTCGCTTCGCAGGCGGACCTCGTCGCCCACCCGTACCGAGTAGGCAGGCTTCACCCGCTCACCGTTCACACGCACATGCCCACCACGGCAGGCGGTGGCGCCCTGGGAACGCGTCTTGATCAGGCGTACGGCCCAGATCCAGCTGTCGATCCGGACCGTCTCCCCGCTGCCGGGCCCCGCGGCCCTGGCGGCGGCGACCGCGGCGGCGACCTCGGGGTCCACCGCGGGGTTCGCCGCGGGTTCCGCCTCGGGGTCCACCGGTCCGCCGGCCGAGGCACCGGCGTTCCCGGCACCCTGGGCGGGTCCCGTCCCGGCCGTCCCGTCGGTGCCCGGGTCCACGTTCTCGTCCGCATCCTCGGAAGCCATGCCCCGACCCTAACGCCAGGCCCGGACGACCTGGACAGGTTTTCCGGGGGCGGCCCGAGGCCGAAGACCGCGGAAGGAAGGGGGTGCCAGTCCGGAGGGAGGGCGCGCGGAGGCCGACTCGCACAGGACCGGTGCGCACGGGCCGGTGTGGAGCGGCCGGCATGGGGAGACCGGGTCGCGGGCATGGGCGGCGGCGACCCGGGCATACGGTGACTCTATGGACGACAGCAGCCCCCTTGCCCGGCTGGACCGGCGGGTCACGGGCTGCCGGGCCTGCCCCCGGCTGGTGGAGTGGCGCGAGGAGGTGGCGCGGACCAAGCGCGCCGCTTTCGCGGACTGGACGTACTGGGGCCGCCCGGTACCCGGCTTCGGTCCCGCCGATGCCCGGCTGCTGATCATCGGCCTGGCCCCGGCCGCGCACGGCGGCAACCGCACCGGCCGCATGTTCACCGGCGACCGCTCCGGCGATGTGCTGTACCAGGCGCTGTACGACCTCGGGCTCGCCAACCGGCCCACCTCGGTCCACCTCGACGACGGCCTGGAGCTGCACGGAGTCCGGGTCACCTCCCCGGTGCACTGCGCGCCCCCCGCCAACAAGCCGACCCCCGGTGAGCGCGACACCTGCCGCCCCTGGCTGGTCCAGGAGCTGGGGCTGCTGCGCCCGACGCTGCGGGCCGCGGTGGTCCTCGGCGCCTTCGGCTGGCAGGCGGCGCTGCCCGCGTTCACCGAGGCGGGCTGGACGGTACCCCGCCCCCGCCCGGCCTTCGGCCACGGCACCCGCGTCGCGCTCGACGGCCTGGACCTCTTCGGCTGCTTCCACGTCAGCCAGCGCAACACCTTCACCGGCAAGCTCACGCCGGAGATGCTGCGCGAGGTACTGGGCACGGCGGCGCGAACGGCCGGGCTGCCGGTGTCCTGAACCACTCCGCCACCGGGCGCCACGGTGAGCGCGACCCGGGCTTCAGGGCCGCCAGACGTACCGCACATCCGGCTCCCGCTCCTCGTTGCCGCTGCCGTCCGTGGACTCGGCGACGAGGAAGCCGTGGCGTTCGTAGAAGCGGTGCGCGGGCCTGTTGACCTGGAAGGTCCACAGGGTCAGCCCCTCGGGGCTGCGTTCCTTGGCCAGCGCGACGAACCGGTCCCCGAGGCCCCGCCCCCGCCACTCCGGTTCCAGGTAGAGCTGGGACAGCAACCGGCCGTCGAGCACCATCACCCCGATGATCCGCCCGCCGTCCTCCTCCGCCACCCAGGTCTCCCGCAACGGTACGACGACGTCCCGGAAGTAGTCGCGGACCTCGTCGTCGGTGCGCGGCCGTGCGACGGTGGGCAGGGCGGCGGCGAAGGAACGCAGCCAGACATCGGCGGCGGCCCGCGCGTCGGCCGCCCGCGCCCGCCGGAGGAGGACGCCGGTGCCCGCGTCCCTCCGGTTTGTATCCTCGGCCGCCCCGGCGTCCGGTACCGCCGCCGTCGCCGTGATCTCCACCAGCTGACCGGTGTATCCGAGGCAGGCGACCCCCAGCAGGGTGGAGGAGTGCGGCCCCTTGCTCAGCCCCGAGTCCTCCACGACCTCCCAGACCGCGGACAGCGTCGCGGGTTCGCCGCTCACGACATACACCTCGGTGCTGAGCACATGCGCCAGGTCACTGCCCACAGCGTGGAGTTGCTCCCGCAGGTTGGCGATCACCTGCCGGGCCTGGCGGACCGGATCGCCCGGTCCGACGATCTCACCGCTTTCGTCGAGCGGCACCGATCCGGCGAGGAACGCCAGCTTCGTGCCCGCCTCCACGACGGAGGCATGGGAGTAGGTGGGCGGCGGGAAAAGAGTGGGGACGGTGACGCGCTGGATCACGGAGCTGCTCCTACGACGGTCAGCGGGCAATCTCCCGATCATCGACGCCCACCCGGCGCGCGCGCACCTCAATTTCCGCGCACCACACGGGACTCGGGGACTCGGAGGAAAAGCCACGAGCGAACCCGGTGACCATGACGCAGGCTGACCCCATGTCCCACCCCGACCCGGACGCCCGTACCGGCCCCGACCCCGCCCCCGACGCCGACTTCCTCTCCGCCACCGCCGACCGGCTGGCCGCGCTCCCCACCGTCCGCGCGGTGGCCCTCGGCGGCTCCCGCGCCCAGGGCACCCACCGCCCGGACAGCGACTGGGACCTGGCGGTCTACTACCGCGGCCCCTTCGACCCCGCCGACCTGCGCGCCCTCGGCTGGCCCGGCGAGGTGAGCGAGATCGGCGGCTGGGGCGGCGGCGTCTTCAACGGCGGCGCCTGGCTGACCGTCGACGGACGCCGCGTCGATGTGCACTACCGCGATCTGGACGCCGTGGAACACGAGCTGACCGAGGCGCGGCAGGGACGGTTCCGGGTGGAGCCGCTGCTGTTCCATCTCGCCGGCATCCCCACCTATCTGATCGTCGCCGAGCTCGCCCTCAACCAGGTGCTCCGCGGCGCACTGCCCCGCCCGCTCGGCTATCCGCAGCCGCTGCGCCGTACCGCCGCCGAGCACTGGGGCGGCACCGCCCGCGCCACCCTCGGCTACGCCAGGGCCAACCACGCGCCCCAGGGCCGCCTCACCGAGACCGCCGGTGCCCTCGCCACCGCCGCGGCCCAGGCGGCCCACGCGGTCCTCGCGGCCCGCGGCGAGTGGGTCACCAACGAGAAGCGGCTGCTGGAGCGGGCCGGACTGCGGGAGTTCGACGAGGTGACGGGCCGGCTGCGGGCCACCCCCGACGCCCTGGTCGCGGCGGTCACCAGGGCCGAGGAGATCATCGCCGGGGCACTGCCGCCGACTTGGTGAACAGCACCGTCGTAAACCCGCCGGAGAAAATCCACGCCCTGGCGATGAATTCCGTGTCCGCCGCCGGTCACCACCCCGAACCGACCGTCGGACAGGAGGACCCATGTCGTTACCGGAGATCGTCTCGCGCGAGCAATGGCGCGCCGCGCGTGAGGAGCTGCGGCGCCGGGAGGAGTCGGCCAGACGGGAGCGCGAGGCACTCGGCGCCGAGCGGCGGCGGCTGCCCATGGTCGAGGTCGACCCCGAATACCTCTTCGAGGGCGGCGACGGCAAGGCCACCCTGCTCGACCTCTTCGAGGGACGCTCCCAACTCGTCGTCCACCACTTCATGTTCGCCCCCGAATGGGTGACCGGCTGTCCGTGCTGCGCCGCCTTCCTGGACCAGGTCGGCCACCTCGCCCATCTGCGCGCCCGCAACACCACGTTCGCCGCGGTCTCCCGGGCGCCGTTCACCCGCATCCTGCCCTTCAAGGCGCGGATGGGCTGGACCGTGCCCTGGTACTCCTCGGCACCCGGCGACTTCAACGACGACTTCGAGGCGACCGTGCGGGACGGCGGGAAACCGGTCGAGCGACCGGGCCTGAGCTGCTTCCTGCGCGACCGCGACCGGGTCTTCCACACCTACTCGGTGTACGACGCGGACCTGGACGAACTGGGAACCACCACCGCCCTCCTCGACCTGACCGCCCTCGGCCGCCGCCCCGCCGGCAGCGAGGCGCTCCGTCTGCACGACGAGTACGACTTCTGACCCGGACGGCACCACTTCGTGCCGATCGGTGACCGAATCGTCATGATCTGTGCCGGAATCGTGTCAAGCGTGTCTCAGTCGGGTCACCGAGCGAGGCGTTCGCCCCTCCAGCGCGTTAACTCCCAGCAGGACGACGCTTTGTGGAGGTGCGCGATGGTGAACGGGCGAACAGTGCTCGAACGCTTTCCCGCCGGTGGCCCGCGCGGATCATGGCCCGCGGAGGAGTTCGCGCACGCACGACGGCTGGAGGGCCTGCCCGTGGAGGTCGTCATGGACCTCACGACGGACACGTTCCTGGTGGTCGTGCGGGGGAGCGGGACGATCGAGTGAGGCCCGCGCGACGACGGGTCCTGACCGGTCCTGCCCGAGGGCGGAACCCTACGCGGTGATGGTGCGCGACCAGTCCGGAGTCGTGCCCGTCGCCCGGCACAGCGCCAGATAGAGGGGGATCGGCGGCGTGTACGGCGCCGTGCCCCCGGGCCGGTGGATCAGCCGCGCGGTACCCCTGACCAGGGCACCCGGAGCGTACTGGGCGGGCGCCGGCCACGGCAGGGCGTAGTCCGAGTCCGACGGGACGATCCACCACCAGTAGGCATCGTCGGCGTACACACACCCCAGCCGCGGCAGCCGCGACACGACGAGCGGCCCGAGCCGGTCGGGTACGCCCACGGCGTCACAGCCCAGCGGCACCGTCATGCCCTCCGGCACCTGAAGCCGGTGGAGCGGCTGCCCGGCCGGGCGGCGGCGCTGAAGCCGTACCAACGTGTCCATCCCCATCGCCCGCTCGGACCCGGCGGCCTCGGAACGGACGTCGAGACGCCTGCCGGAACCCCGGGCGTCGTGCCGCCCCCGGCCCGTCGCGCCGGTCACGGCCGCCCCCAGAGCCGCTGCTCGGGCGCTCTGTGCGCACGGCGATCCGATACGCCGTACCGCTCCTGCGCCCCGTGCCACCGGTGATCCGGGACCCGCAGCGGGAGCCGCCCGGCCGCCTCGTACGGAGGATGCTGCGCCGGCACCCGGTGCGCGGGCTGTTCGAGAGTGCCCCAGAGCCGGTCGGTACCCATGTCGCCGTCCCTACCGTGGTCCGGGCCGTGGCCCTTGTCGTGATCCGAACCGAGCCCGGGAGAGGGATCCAGGCCGAGGCCCGGACCACGGCCCGAGCCGTGTCCCATCCCGGGGCCCTCGGCCGGTTCGTCCCCGTCGGAGTCGCCCGGCCGGTCCGGCTTGGGGCGGGCGGCACCCCAGCCCAGGTCGGCGCGCGGCTCGGCACATCCCGGCGGCACCTCGTCCCGGCGAGCCAGCTCCGCCCAGACCAGCAGCCCGGAACCGTGCTCCTGCGCGCCCCAGGACCGGCACAGCGCCTCGACGAGGAGCAACCCCCTCCCGTGCTCCTCGTCGGGGCGCTGCGGGGACGGGTGAGGCTCGCCAGGGGCGCAGCCCTCGTCCCGCACGGCGATACGCACCAGATCGTCACGGTCGTGCAGCTCGCACACGACCCGTGTGCTCGCGGTGTGCACGATCGCGTTGGTGACCAGCTCGGATATGACCAGAGCCGCGCTGTCACAGGTGTCCGCGCACACCGACCAGCCGGTCAGCCGGGCATGCGCCAGGCGCCGTGCCCGGGCTACGGAACCCGGATGAGCGGCCAGCTCGAAGCGGAACCGGCGCTCTACGGCGGCGGCACCCCGAGGGGCCGTCGCCGCTGCGGCGCCGCGACCGGAACGGTCCCCGGCGGCGTCTGTTCCTAAAGGCGCGGACGGAATCACGCCTGCCACTATCGCCCCGCCGCGGACACTTGGCAAGAGTCACTCTGGAAATTGCAGAGTGCGGTGTGACTCGGTCAGGCGCCGTGGCACACTGCTCGCAACAGCACGTCGAGCGGCGCCAATTGGGTCCATCGGAGGTTTGCCCCGATCTCCGAGTGAGTCTTCGAACGGCGCCGCACGGCTGTCAGGGTTCCTTCAGGAGAAGGCTTTCGGTGGAGGTGGGAGCGTGAGCGAACCGCGGTCCGCGCCGACGGTGGGTCAGGTGGTCCTCGGGCGGCGCCTGCTGGACCTGCGGGAACGCGCCGGACTGAAGCGCGAGGACGCCGCCCGGGTACTGCGCGTCGCCCCCGCGACCGTCCGCCGCATGGAGATGGCCGAGGTCGCCCTCAAGATTCCGTACCTCCAACTGCTCCTGAAGACGTACGGCGTCCCCGACGAAGAGGCCGAAGCCTTCGTCCAGCTGGCCGAGGAGGCCAACCGCCCCGGATGGTGGCAGCGTTTCCACGACATCCTGCCGGGCTGGTTCTCCATGTACGTCAGCCTGGAGGGCGCCGCGAGCCTCATCCGCTCCTACGAGCCGCACTTCGTCCCCGGACTCCTCCAGACCGAGGACTACGCGCGCGGAGTGCTCAGGTCCGGGGCGATCGGCGAGACCAGCCCCGACGACATCGAGCGCCATGTCGCGCTGCGCATGCGACGCCAGGAACTCCTCCACCGCCCCGACGCACCCCGCTTCTGGGCCGTGATGGACGAGACCGCCCTGCGCCGCCCCGTCGGCGGCCCCGAGGTGATGCGCGCCCAGCTCGAACGGCTCATCGAGGCCGCGAGCCTGCCGAACGTGACGCTCCAGGTCGCCCCGTTCGAGAACGGCCCGCACCCGGGGACGTACGGGCCCTTCGTGCTGTTCCGATTCGCCATGTCAGAACTTCCGGACATGGTCTACAGCGAGTACCTGACCGGCGCCGTCTACCTCGACGCGCGCTCAGAGGTGGCGACCCACCTCGAGGTCATGGACCGCATGGCGGCGCAGGCCGCCACGGCACAACGCACGAAAGAGATCCTCCGGGATCTCTGCAAGGAGCTGTGAATGAAACACATCAAGCCGCGCGCCCGCGTCTACAACGGCATGCCCGCACGGGAACTGGGCAGCGAGGGCTGGCACAAGCCCTGGAGCGGCGGCAACGGCGGCAACTGCCTGGAAGCGATGAAACTGGCCGACGGCCGAATCGCCGTACGCCAGTCCACCGACCCCGACGGACCGGCCCTGATCTACACCACGGACGAGATGACCGCCTTCATAGAAGGAGCCAAGGCGGGGGAGGCCGACTTCCTGCTCTCCTGACACGTGTCGCCTGTGTTGCTACTTGCTCGACTTCTCGCATTGACAACAGACTTGACTACCCATCACCACAGACGCTTACGGAGTGCCGCATGAGCGGGCAGGACCCGACGGCCGTAGAGATCGACACCAGCAAACCGCATCCCGCACGGATGTACGACTGGTACCTCGGCGGCAAGGACAACTACCCCGTCGACGAGGAAATGGGCCGCCAGATGCTGGCGCTCGAACCCCGCGTCCCGGTCATGGCCCGGGTCAACCGCGCCTTCATGCACCGCGCCACGAGGTGGCTGGCCCAGCAGGGCGTACGGCAGTTCCTCGACATCGGCACCGGCATACCGACCGAGCCGAACCTGCACCAGGTCGCCCAGGAGGTGGCGCCCGACGCCCGGGTCGTCTACTGCGACAACGACCCGATCGTCCTCGCCCACGCGGCCGCCCTGCTGCGCAGCACGCCCCAGGGAGCCACCGAATACCTCCAGGCCGATGTCCGCGACCCGGACGCGATCATCGCCGGCGCCCGCGAGATCCTCGACCTGAAGCAGCCGGTCGCCCTCTCCATGATCGCCCTGCTGCACTTCATCACGGACGCCGACGGCGCCCACGAACTCGTCCGCCGACTGCTGTCCGAACTGCCCACCGGCAGCTACCTGATGATGACCCACGCCACCTCGGACTTCACCCCCGAGGACTCCGTCACCGCCACCGACAAGCTCAAGGGCGCCGGCATCACCATCGCCCTGCGCTCCCGCGAGGAGTTCACCCGCTTCTTCGACGGCCTCGAACTCGTCGACCCCGGCGTCGAGATCGTCCACAAGTGGCACCCGGAACTCGGCGAACCGGTGCCCGGCCAGGACGACGGAGTGATCCCCGGGTACGGCGCGGTCGCCCGCAAGCGGTAAACGGCGAGCGGCAGGTCGTGAGCAAGTAGGCCGCAACCACGGCGAGGGTGGCGTACGTCCACGGACGGGACGCCACCCCCGCCCACCTCGGCGCCGGCCCCTCACACCCGCATCGGCCTGTCCCCGGGCGAGATCGGCGCGGGCAACTGCGAACTGCCCGTCAGATACCGGTCGACGGCCGCCGCCACCGCCCGCCCCTCCGCGATCGCCCAGACGATCAACGACTGCCCACGCGCCGCGTCCCCGGCCGCGAACACCCCCGGAACATTGGTCGCGAAACCGACGTCCCGGGCGATCGTGCCCCGCTCGTCAAGCACCAGCCCCAACTGCTCGACCAGCCCGTCCTCCCGGTCCGGCCCCGAGAACCCCAGCGCCAGCAACACCATGTCCGCCGGGATCGTCCGCTCCGTCCCCCGCATCGGCTGCCGCCGCTCGTCCACCTCCACCAGCTCGAGCGCCCGCACATGCCCGCCCTCGTCCCCGGAGAAACGCAGCGTCGACGCCGCGAACACCCGCGCGTCCGCGTGCGCCGCCGGCGCCGTCCGCAACTCACCCGCCTCCTCGTGCGCGGGCGACAACCGGTAGATCTTCGGATACGTCGGCCACGGCTCCGCGTACTCGTCGCGCGCCACCTCCGGCTGCGCGTAGATGTCCAGCTGGGTCACCGACGCGGCACCCTCCCGCACCGCCGTCCCCAGACAGTCCGCCCCCGTGTCCCCGCCCCCGACGATCACCACATGCCGGCCCGCCGCCGACAACGGCGAAACCGCCAGATCCCCCTCACCCACCCGGTTGGAGAGCGGCAGATACCGCATCGCCTGATGTATCCCCTCCAACTCCCGGCCCGGCACCGGAAGTTCCCGCCACGCCGTGGCACCCGTCGCGAGCACCACCGCGTCGAAGCGCGTCCGCAGCTCCGCCGCGTCGACATCCCGGCCCACCGACGTCGATGTACGAAACCTTGTCCCCTCGGCCCGCATCTGCCCCAGCCGCCGCTCCAGATGCCGCCGCTCCATCTTGAACGAGGGGATCCCGTACCGCATCAACCCACCGATACGGTCGTCCTTCTCATACACCGCGACCGTGTGCCCGGCCCGCGTCAACTGCTGCGCGGCCGCGAGCCCCGTCGGCCCCGAACCGATCACCGCGACCGTCTTCCCCGACAACCGCTCCGGCGGCCGGGCCGGCACGAACCCCTCCTCCCAGGCCCGGTCGGCGATCGCACACTCGACGTTCTTGATGGTGACGGCCGGTTGATTGATCGCCAGCACACACCCCGTCTCACAGGGTGCGGGACACAACCGCCCGGTGAACTCAGGGAAGTTGTTCGTCGCGTGCAACCGATCGCTCGCCGCCCGCCAGTCCTCCCGCGCCACCAGGTCATTCCACTCCGGGATGAGATTCCCCAGCGGACAGGCCTCATGACAGAACGGGACACCGCAGTCCATGCACCGGTCCGCCTGCTTGCTGATGATCGGCAGCAGCGCCCCCGGCACATACACCTCGTCCCAGTCCCGCACCCGCTCCTCGACGGGCCGCCGCGCCCACTCCTGACGCGGAGTGGTCATGAACCCCTTGGGATCGGCCATGATCATCTTCCTCGCCTACGGCCCCCCGGCACCGGCCACCCGACCGGCCATACGCCACCGGACAGCACGTATCGGCATCCTTCCGGCCACGATACGTCCGTGACGGGGCCGGCGCAGGGCGGGCGACGGCGAGGGTGATGGAGCGACGGCGACGGCGAGGGTGATGGAGGTGGGGGAGTGGGAGGAGGGGAGGAGGACGGAGGAGGGGAGGAGGACGGAGGAGGGGAGGGAGGCCGGAGGGGGGAGGAGGACGGAGGAGGGGAGGGAGGCCGGAGGGGGGAGAGGAGGGTGGGGCTTACGGTCCGTAGTCGAGGACGCCCGCCCCCTCCTTACCCTCAGCCAGCATCCTCTTCCCCGGACCCCTGCCACGCCCGCAGCACACCCTCCACGGCAGGAGCGATCCGGCGCCGTGCCTCATACCGTGACACCCCGCTCATCAGCAGCTGGTCGTACGGCGTGTCCACATGCCGTACGCCCGCCACCACCGCCGAGATCACCGCCCCCTCGGACAACGCCCGCCCCGCCGCACTGCGCCCCACCCGCCCACTGCCCCGCACAGAGGCATGCGCCGCGATCGCCCGCGCCCGCTCCGCCGGACACCCCGGGAACAACCTGAGGATCTCCGCCGCGAACGCCGCCGCGAACCGCTCGTCCTCCACCCCCCTGCGCCGCGCGTCCCGCGCCCGCCGCCGACGCCGAGCCTCCGCATCCGCCAGACAGCGCTCCTCGGCACGGACCAGCGCCGCCTCCTCCACGAGCACACCCTGCCGCTCGTACCGGCCCTTGCGCCGGTTGAACCGCACCACCACCGCCGACAACCCGCTCTCCTCCCGCGACCTGCGGGTCAGCGCCGTGTCACCACGCGGCAGAAGGACCAGGTGGCCGAGATCCGCGCAGTTCAGGCAGCGGGGGACACCGTTCTCCAGGACCAGCAGGGACAGCGGCCCGCGTCGGCAGGCGGAGCAGCGCTGGTGCCTGAGGGGCTGGATGACGACAAGGCCGTGCGGGGGGTGGGGAGTTGAGGGGGTTCCCATGGTTTGTTTCTTCCCCGGTGGTGGGGGTGGCTTGCGTTTGGGGTTGTCGTACTTCGTGAGTGGGCTTCTTTTCTCGCCTCTAGGGGGCCCTCCCCCCCCCGCCCCCTCCCCTCCACCCCTCGCCCCCCACCCCACCCCCCGAACACACCCGGCATCATGGCCCTGTGCGACTCGAAGCGATCACCTGGGACCGGCTCGCCGAACTGCTCGCCGACCGGCTGGCCGGGCTGGAGCCGGCCGACGGTGGCGCGTGGCTGCGCGTCGCCTTCGACGGGGCCCCGGCCGCCCGCCCCGGGGACCTGGCCGAGCGGGTCGGTGAGGCGCTCCGGGTGCGTGGCCGGCCCTCGCTCGTCGTCGGGGCGGAGGGCTTTCTGCGCCCCGCCTCACTGCGCCTGGAGCACGGGCGACGCGACGCGGAGTCGTACTACGGCGGCTGGCTCGACACCGGCGCCCTGTGGCGGGAGGTGTTCGGGCCGCTCGACCCCGGCGGCAGCGGGCGCGTCCTGCCCGACCTGTGGGACCCGGCCACCGACCGTGCCACCCGCAGCCCTTATGTTCAACTCCCGCCCGGTGGCGTCCTGTTGCTCCATGGCCCCCTTCTGCTGCGCCACTGGTTCCCGTTCGACCTGACCGTCCATGTCCTCCTGTCCCCGGCGGCTCTGCGCCGCCGTACTCCCGAAACCGACCACTGGACGCTCCCCGCCTTCGAGCGCTACGAGTCGGAGACCGACCCGGCGGCCACGGCGGACGTCCTCGTCCGCGCCGATGATCCACGCCACCCCGCCTGGCGCGGCTGACCCGAGGGGCGTCGCACCGGACCTTCCGTGCCGCCGCGCCGCCCGTGCCGGACCACCGGCATCCGTTCGTCGCCCGGCGTGCCCGCCGGTCCGGGGCCGGCCGTCGCGGCTCAGAGCCAGCCGTTGCGGCGGAAGCCCCGGTACAGCGCCAGGCAGGCCGCCGCCATCATCGCCATGGCCAGTGGGTAGCCGAACCGCCAGTGCAACTCAGGCATGTGGTCGAAGTTCATGCCGTACACCCCGCACACCATGGTCGGTACGGCGATCACGGCCGCCCATGCCGTGATCTTCCGCATGTCCTCGTTCTGCGCGACCGTCACCTGTGCGAGGTGCGCCTGGAGGATGGAGTTGAGCAGTTCGTCGAAGGCGGCTATCTGTTCCTTGGCCCGGGTCAAGTGGTCGAGGACATCCCGGAAGTACGCCTGTATGTCGGGGGCGATGACCCGCAGGGGCCGGGTGGCCAGGTCCTCCACGGGGCGGGCCAGCGGTATCACCGCCCGCTTCAGCTCCAGCAGTTCGCGCTTCATCTGGTAGATCCGTCCCGGGTCGAGCCGCGCGCCCCCTTCCGAGAACACCTCCGTCTCCACTTGGTCGATGTCGGCCTGCACAGCGTCCGTCACGCTGAGGTAGCCGTCGACCACATGGTCCGCGAGGGCGTGCAGCACCGCGGCCGGGCCCTTGGAGAGCTGGTGCGGGTGGGCTTCCAACTCCTCGCGCAGCGGCCCGAGCGAGCCGTGCCGGCCGTGCCGCACCGTGATGACGAAGTCCTCGCCGACGAAGGCCATGATCTCGCCGGTGTTCACCACCTCGCTGGTCGCCGTCAGCCGTTCGTGCTCGACGTAGCAGACGGTCTTGAACACCGCGAACAGGGTGTTGCCGTAGTGCTCCAGCTTCGGCCGCTGATGGGCCTCGACGGCATCCTCCACCGCGAGCGGATGCAGGTCGAACAGTTCGGCGACGCCCGCGAACTCGCGGTCCGTCGGCTCGTGCAGCCCCAGCCAGACGAAGCCCTCGCCGGTCTTGCGGACCATCCGAACCGATTCCAGCAGATCGGTGCACTGCGGGACCCGTATGCCGTCCTGGTACGTCACGCAGTTGACCACGGAGGAGCCCAGAGGCGAGCGGGCGGGGTGGCTCAGATCCACGCGCGGCCGCCGCCGGGCCAGCTGCGCGACCTTGCGCAGGCCGCCGGCCGTGCCCAGCTTCGTGACCTTCCGCAGATTCCCTGCCATGGACATCTGGATCTCCTCGCGTGGATCCTCCCCGTGCGACGCTTTCGCGCCCTGGCCCGAAAGTGTGCCAGTCCTGAGCAAAGAGCGGGCAAGCCTGTGGGAACAGGGAGTTCCGCTTTGTTCCCGCCTGTGGAAAACCTCCGCCCGTTCGCGAGGAGCCGGTCGGCCGCCGCCGACGGACCGATCACCCGCGCCCGAGGAGCCGAACCCTCGGACCAGCCCGCCACCTGGGATGATGCGCGGCATGACAGCATCCGACGGGTATCTCCTGGACAACCAGCAGCGTGAGGCGGGGGAGCGCTTCGACGCATTCGCCACCCTGTTCGACCCCACGACGTTCCGGCACATCGAGGCCCTCGGTATCGAGCCGGGCTGGCGCTGCTGGGAGGTCGGGGCGGGCGGCACCTCCGTGGTGTCCTGGCTCGCGCGGAAGGTGGGGCCGGACGGCGCGGTCGTCGCCACCGACATCGACACCTCGAGGCTGACTCCCGTGGACCACTCGCCGGTGGAGATCCGCACCCACGACGTGGGCACCGAGGAACCGCCGGGGGAGGGCTTCGACCTGGTCCACGCCCGGCTCGTCCTCGTCCATGTCCCGGACCGCGCACGCGCGTTGAGTTCCATGATCAAGGCGCTGAAGCCCGGCGGTCGACTGCTGATCGAGGACGCCGACCCCGCCCTCCAGCCGCTGACCTGCCCCGATGAGCACGGCCCCGAACAGCGGCTCGCCAACCGGCTCCGCCAGGGCTTCCGCAGCCTGCTCGCCGAACGGGGCGCCGACCTCTCCTACGGCCGCCGACTGCCGCGCCTGCTCCGCGAGGCCGGACTGCACGAGGTCGAGGCCGACGGCTTCTTCCCCATGACCTCGCCCGCCTGCACCGCCCTGGAAGCCGCGACGGTCCGCCAGATCCGCGGCCGGCTCCTCGACGCGGGCCTGGCCACCGACGAGGAGATCGACCAGCACCTCGCCAATATCGAGACCGGCGACATGGACCTGACCACGGCACCGATGATCTCGGCGTGGGGCCGCAAGATGTAACCCAGCCCGCACGGCATACCCAGCCCGCCAGGCATAACTCAGCCCGCCAGGCGCAACCCGGGCCGCATGGCGTATCCCCCGGTCACGAGGCGCGGCACCTTCGGCGCGGCGGCCGGTCCGACCTCTGACGCGGGCGGCCCGCCCTCGCCCGCGTCGATCGACGCCGAGTCGAATCCCCCTGTCCGGCGGCTCTCTCGGTCGTCCCGTCCCACGTCCCTCAGCCGCCCACCCGCGCCCCACTCTCCTCGGTCGCCTCGCCCCGGTGCGGTGGTCTGCCGCCGACCCGGCTCACCGCCCGCGCGCCCGCCCGGCACCCCCGTGCCGCCGCCTCCCGCGGGTCCGCGCCCGGCACCCCCGTGCCGCCGCCTCCCGCGGGTCCGCGCCCGCGAGGAGGGCGGCGAGGAAGGCCCCGGTGAAGGCGTCACCGGCGCCCGTGGTGTCCCGCGCGTTCGCCGGTACGGCCGGGACCCGCACCGGCGCACCCCCGGAGCGGGACACCAGCGCCCCGTCCGCCCCCGCCTTGACCACCACCAACGGGACGGCACGGCTCAACTCGGCCGCCGCGTCGGCCGGTTCCGGCAGCCCCGTCAGCAGAGCCGCCTCGTCCAGGCTGGGCAGCAGCGCGTCCAGCCCTTTGGCGAAGGCGAGAAACCGGCCGACCCCCAGCTCCGCCAGAAAGCCCGCCGACGCCGGATCCATGCTGACCGGCACGCCTCGCGTCCGGGCGGCATCGAGCGCGGTTCCCGCGAGCGCACGGCTCGACTCCGTGAAGAGCAGATAACCCGACAGATGCAGCCAGGCGACCCCGTCCAGCAAGGCGTCCGACCAGTCCGCGGGCTCCAGCCGCAACGACGCCCCGCTGTCCGTGAGGAACGTACGTTCAGCCGCCGCGCCCGCGTCGACCAGGCACACCACCGTCCCGGTCGCCGCCTGCGGATCGGTCACCAGGAGCGGCCGTACCCCGGACGCGACCAGCTCGCGTTCGTGCCACACCGCCGCGTCCGCGCCGACCCGGCCGAGCAGCCGTACGTCCGTACAGCCCGAATGGGCCGCCCAGCAGGCCACGTTGGCGCCCGCGCCGCCCGGCAGCGTCCGGATCACCGCGGCCGTGTCCGTGCCGGTCGCGAGCGGTCCCCGGTGCCGGGCGACCACATCGGTGACGACATCGCCGACGACCAGCAGCGCACCCGTGCGGCCCCCGGTCACCCCCGCGCCCACGCCGTGGCGATCCGCGCCCCCAGCCGCACATTGCCGCGCACCGCCGCCAGGTTGGCGCGCAGCGACGCGCCGTCCGTGTGCCGTACCAGGTAGTCGAGGAGGAACGGGGTCACCGCCTGGCCGGTGACGCCCCGCTCCGCACAGGCGGCGAGCGCCTCGTCGAGCACGCGCGCGTGCAGCTCGGGGTCGAGCTGTTCCGCCTCCGGCACCGGATTGGCGACGATCAGCGCCGACTCCGCCACGCCCAGCCCGTCCTGGGCACGCATCACCTCCGCGACCTCCTCGGGGGCGTTCAGCGTCCAGTCGACCGGATGCCCCGAGTCGGAGAGGTAGAAGCCGGGGAACCGGTCCGTGCGGTACCCGGCGACGGCCACGCCCAGCGTCTCCAGCCGCTGCAGGGTCGCGGCGACGTCCAGGATCGACTTCACGCCCGCGCACACCACCGTGATCCCGGTCCGTGCCAGCAGCCCCAGGTCGGCCGACTCGTCCTGAGTCACCGTCCACTCCCGGTGCACCCCGCCCAGTCCGCCGGTGGCGAAGACCCGGATGCCCGCCAGCGCGGCCAGCCGCGCGGTCGCCGACACCGTGGTCGCCCCGCTCGCCCGCGCCGCCACGGCGAACGGCAGGTCGCGATGGCCCAGCTTGCGGATGCCCCCGTCATGGGCGACCCGCTCCAGCTGCTCCTTGTCCAGGCCGATCAGCGGCCGACCGTCGAGCACGGCGACGGTCGCCGGTACCGCGCCCTCGCCGCGTACCGCGTCCTCCAGCTCCAGGGCCACCCGCAGATTGCGCGGACGGGGCAGACCATGGGCGATGATCGTGGACTCCAAGGCCACCACCGGCCGCCGCGCCTCGATCGCCTCCCGGACCTCTTCCGACACCACCAGCACCATGTGCCCGCCTCCTGTCCGCCGGTCCCTGCCGGTATCTCTGGCGGGCACCGGCCACGGCTAAACGCCGAGGAGCCCGGGGCCGGGCGCGAAGCGGCCGTACCTGGCCGAACGGCGACCGGCCCTGGCCGGATACGGCGGGGCCGTTCAGAACAGCGGCTCGGGAAGCACCCCCTCCAGGGCGAGCAGCTGCCGCTTGGTCTCCAGACCGCCCCCGAAACCCCCGATCCCGCCGTCGCTCTCGACCACCCGGTGGCACGGCACGACCACCGGCAGCGGATTGGCGCCCATCGCCACGCCGACCGCCTGCGCCCCACCGGGCTGCCCGACCCGGCCGGCGAGATCGCCGTACCCCACCACGCTGCCGTACGGCACCCCGGACGCCAGCTCCCGGAGCACCTGCCGGTTGAACCCGGAGATCAGCGACCAGTCCAGCGGCAGCTCGAAGTCCTGCCGCGCACCGGCGAAGTAAGCCCGCAGCTGCTGTATCGCCTCGACCAGCACCGGAGCCCGCGGATCCGCCACGGGCGTGCTGCCGAACCGGGTCGCCAGTCGCTCCAGCGTCCGCTCGCGCACCGCGTCGGTGGCGTGGAAGACCACGTTGACCAGTCCGTTCCTGGTCGCCGCCAGCATCAGCGGGCCGATGCCGGTCTCGACGACGGCCCACACCACCCGCTGCTCGTCCTGCCCATGGCTGTCCATGCGCCCACAGTACGACCCACCACTGACAACGCCCGCCGGTCCGGTGCCGCCCGCCCCCGGCACGCCCGGTCGAGGCCCGGGTCACTTGGTGCTCAGAGCCGCCCGCACCACGTCCGCCTTGCTGCTGATGATCCCGTCGACGCCGTACCCGGCGACCTTGCGGGCGGTGGCCTTGTCGTCCACCGTCCAGGCGTACACCCCGAGCGGCCGGCCGTGCGGCCCGCGGACACCGTGCACCGCCGACACGTACGACTTGGTGAGCGATCCGTACGACGGGTTGACCAGGTCGACGAAACGCGCGTACCGCTTCAGCTGCGACACCGGGGGCGTCCCGAGATAGGCCGTGGTCAGCGCGGGCTTCAGCTCATGGACGGTCCGCACGCTGTCCGCGCTGAAACTCTGCACGACCAGCCGCTTCAGATGATCGCGGTCCAGCCAGCCCTCGTTGCCGAGGACCTTCAGGATCTGCTGTTCGATGCCTGGATACAGCTCCGGGTTCTTGACCTCCAGCAGCAGGCTCTCGTGATTGTGCTCGACCCGGCGCATGTACTGCTCCAGGGTCGGCACGCGCGTGCCCGCGAAGGCGGGGGCGAACCAGCTGCCCGCGTCCAGCCGGGCGATCTCGGCGGCGGTGAAGTCCTTCACCTTCCACGGCGCCCGGCCGGGGAAGACCTTCTCGGCGTTCGTGGTGCGCTTCAGGCTGTCGTCGTGGATGACCACCAGTTCGCCGTCCTTGGTGCGCTGGACGTCGTTCTCGACCCAGGTGGAGCCCAGCCGCGCCGCCGTGTCGATCGAGGGCAGCGTGTTCTCGGGAGCGTGGGCGGGGGCACCCCGGTGGGCGATCACCAAGGGCGGCCGAACGCCCGCCTTGGCGTCGGAGGTGAGACTCACCAGGGCCACCGCGGACAACACGGCCAGGACCACGGCGGCCAGAACGGCGACCAGGCGCGCGCGCATGCTTACTCCTCGCGTCGAACGAAAACCCACGCCGGACCGGCGACCGACAGCACCAGAGTGACAGCAGAGAGCCAACGGTACGCGACCGTACGAAGGCCACATATCGCAGGAAGACGCCTCCAGGTGCTCACCGGTGCCCCACAACTGGGGCAAGGCCGTGTTTCTTTGTCGGAAAGTCGTTCGACCATTCCGGTGGCAGTCATACTCTCTGCGACACCCCCGGCCGCCCGCGCGGTCCTGGTACGGCGCGGATTTTCAGGGTTTCCGGGACATACGAGGGCGAAGGGCAGCCGCGGATGCAGGGCACGGTCGACGGTTTCGGCTACGGGGCCGTCACCCCGTTGGTGGCCTATCTGATGGCCTGCCTCGGTGGCGCCCTCGGGCTGCGCTGTATCACCCGGTCCTTGCTGGTCACGCATGCGCGGCGGCCGGCCTGGCTGGCCCTCGGCGCCGCCGCGCTCGGCTGCGGCACCTGGACCATGCACTTCGTCGCCATGATGGGCTTCAGCATCGTGCAGGCGCCGGTCCACTACGACGAGCCGGTCACCTACGCGAGCCTCGGACTCGCCGTCGTCATGGTCGGCGTAGGAGTCTTCATCGTCGGCTACCGGGGTGCCACCGGGGCACCGCTCTTCACCGGCGGCACCGTCACCGGACTGGGCGTCGCCTCGATGCACTACCTCGGCATGGCCGGGATGCGCTTCCACGGAAGCTTCGCCTACAGCACGCCCAAAGTCGTCGCCTCCGTCGCCATAGCGGTCGCCGCCGCCACCGCCGCCCTGTGGGCCGCCGGACGCGCCCGCGGACTGCTGCCGAGCGTGGGGGCGAGCCTCCTGATGGGCCTCGCCGTCAGCGGCATGCACTACATGGCCATGGCCGCCCTCAGCGTCCACCTGGACGGCACCGCCGAGACCACCGCCGACACGCCGGACGCGTCCGCGCTCGTACCCATGCTGCTCGGCCCCCTGGTCCTCCTGGTCCTCGCCGGGGTCGTCGTGATCCTCGACCCGATGCTGGTCCTGCGCCACCCCGACCGGGCGCCCGCCCTGCCCGCCCCCGGCGTCCCGGCCGCTTCCCTCACTCCCCGCACCCGCCCCCTCCCCGCCCCTCACCAGCACCGACACCCCGACCCCAGGCCCGTACGGCAGGGCGCCCGCACCCCGCAGAACCGCTGACCGGGACCCGTTGTCAGTGGGGGGTCGTACGGTTGATGGCATGCGGCCCGTTTCCCACATCGAACGCACGGTGGCGCCCATCGAGGTCGTCAGTCCCTACCAGCCCAGCGGCGACCAGCCGACGGCCATCGCCGACCTGGCCAAGCGCATCAAGGCCGGCGAGAAGGACGTCGTCCTGCTGGGCGCGACCGGCACCGGCAAGTCCGCCACCACCGCGTGGATGATCGAGAAGCTCCAGCGCCCCACCCTGGTGATGGCGCCGAACAAGACCCTGGCCGCCCAGCTGGCCAACGAGTTCCGCGAGCTCCTCCCGAACAACGCGGTCGAATACTTCGTCTCGTACTACGACTACTACCAGCCCGAGGCGTACGTCCCGCAGTCGGACACCTACATCGAGAAGGACTCCTCGATCAACGAGGAGGTCGAGCGGCTGCGCCACTCGGCGACCAACTCGCTGCTCACCCGCCGTGACGTCGTCGTGGTCGCCTCGGTGTCCTGCATCTACGGCCTGGGCACCCCGCAGGAGTACGTGGACCGCATGGTCCCGCTCAGAGTCGGCGACGAGATCGACCGGGACGATCTGCTGCGCCGCTTCGTCGACATCCAGTACACACGCAACGACCTGGCCTTCACCCGCGGCACCTTCCGCGTCCGCGGCGACACCATCGAGATCTTCCCGGTCTACGAGGAGCTCGCCGTCCGCATCGAGATGTTCGGCGACGAGATCGAGGCGCTGTCCACGCTCCACCCGCTCACCGGCGAGATCATCAGCGACGACCAGCAGCTGTACGTCTTCCCCGCCTCCCACTACATCGCAGGCCCCGAGCGCATGGAGCGGGCCGTCAACGACATCGAGAAGGAGCTGGCCGAGCGCCTGGCCGAGATGGAGAAGCAGGGCAAGCTCCTGGAGGCCCAGCGGCTGCGGATGCGCACCACCTACGACATCGAGATGCTCCGCCAGATCGGCACCTGCTCCGGCGTGGAGAACTACTCGATGCACTTCGACGGCCGCCTGCCCGGCTCCCCGCCCAACACCCTGCTCGACTACTTCCCGGACGACTTCCTGCTCGTCATCGACGAGTCGCACGTCACCGTCCCGCAGATCGGCGCGATGTACGAGGGCGACGCCTCCCGCAAGCGCACCCTCGTGGAGCACGGCTTCCGCCTGCCCTCCGCCCTGGACAACCGGCCCCTGAAGTGGGAGGAGTTCCAAAAGCGCGTCGGGCAGACCGTCTACCTGTCGGCCACCCCGGGGAACTACGAGCTGTCGCGCTCCGACGGCGTCGTCGAACAGATCATCCGCCCGACCGGCCTGGTCGACCCCGAGGTCGTGGTCAAGCCCACCGAGGGCCAGATCGACGACCTGGTGCACGAGATCCGCAAGCGCACCGACAAGGACGAGCGCGTCCTGGTCACCACGCTCACCAAGAAGATGGCCGAGGACCTCACCGACTACTTCCTGGAACTGGGCATCCAGGTGCGCTATCTGCACAGCGACGTCGACACCCTGCGCCGCGTGGAACTGCTGCGCGAACTGCGCGCCGGTGAGTACGACGTCCTGGTCGGCATCAACCTGCTGCGTGAGGGCCTCGACCTGCCCGAGGTCTCCCTGGTGGCGATCCTCGACGCCGACAAGGAGGGCTTCCTGCGCTCCGGTACCTCGCTGATCCAGACCATCGGCCGCGCGGCGCGCAATGTCTCCGGCCAGGTCCATATGTATGCCGACAAGATCACCCCGGCGATGGACCGCGCCATCGACGAGACCAACCGCCGCCGTGAGAAGCAGATCGCCTACAACAAGGCCAACGGCATCGACCCGCAGCCGCTGCGCAAGAAGATCAACGACATCGTCGCGCAGATCGCCCGGGAGGAGGTCGACACCGAGCAGCTCCTCGGCAGCGGCTACCGCAAGTCGAAGGACGGCAAGGGCGCCAAGGCCCCCGTGCCCGCGCTGAGCGACAAGGCGGTCAAGGGCGGCAAGGCGGCCAAGGGCGCGAAGGGCAAGGCCGCGGCCACGGTGCCGACGGACCGTCCGGCGGCCGAACTCGCCGAACAGATCGAGGAGATGACCGAGCGCATGCGCGCCGCCGCCGCGGAGCTCCAGTTCGAGATCGCGGCCCGGCTGCGTGACGAGGTCTCGGAGATGAAGAAGGAGCTGCGCCAGATGCGGGAGGCGGGCATCGCCTGATCCACGAGACGCCGCCGGACCTCGGCATACGCGCCGAGTGTTGCAACACCGACACAAAGCGCGGGCCGGGGTGCGGCGGTGTCGGTGCCCCTGCGTAGGGTTCTGATCAGCCGCGCGGTCTGCGGCAACAGGGGACCTTCGAGAGGGGATTCAGCCGTGTCCGTCAACTTGAGCAAGGGTCAGGCCATCAGCCTGGAGAAGAACGACGGGGGCACCCTCACCGCGGTCCGTATGGGGCTGGGCTGGCAGGCGGCCAAGCGCCGCGGTCTGTTCGGTTCGCGCACCAAGGAGATCGACCTGGACGCCTCCGCGGTGCTCTTCGCGGAGAAGCAGCCGGTCGACGTCGTCTTCTTCCGGCACCTGGTGAGCGACGACGGATCGGTGCGCCACACCGGCGACAACCTGGTGGGCGGCGTCGGCCAGGGCGGCGACGACGAGGCGATCCTCGTCGACCTCCAGCGCGTCCCGGTCCACATCGACCAGATCGTCTTCACCGTGAACTCCTTCACGGGCCAGACCTTCCAAGAGGTGGAGAACGCGTTCTGCCGCCTGGTGGACGAGTCCAACGGCCAGGAACTCGCCCGCTACACGCTGGCCGGCGGCGGCGAGTACACCGCCCAGATCATGGCCAAGGTGCACCGCGCGGGCTCCGGCTGGACGATGACCGCCCTCGGCACCGCCGCCAACGGGCGCACCTTCCAGGACCTGATGCCGGCGATCCTGCCGCACCTGTAGCCGCGGATCCGGCGGGCGGGGCTTCACCACGACACGACGCGGGGGCGACGGGGATGACGGCCGAGCTGGTGCGGGGACAGAACCACCCATTGCCCCAGGTCCGGCTGGAGATCCGGATCTCGGCCGGGGTCCCGGTCCTGGCCGGGGCCACGCTGGGCGACGAGAACGGCACGCTGCACGGCCCCCAGCGGGTCGCCCACCCCGGCGCCCCCACGCTCCCCGGTGTCGAGGCCCCCCGGCGGACGGCGGCCGAACACCGCCTGGCCGTGGACCTGTCGGTCGTGCCCGAGGCCGTCCACCGGGTCGGTGTCTTCCTCGCCCTGCCCACCGGGACCACGGGCCCGCTCCGGTTCGGCGCCGTCCCCGCCCCGCACATCACGGTGCACGGCCCCGACGGCACCGAGATCGCCCGCTACACCGTCAGCGGCCTGGACACCGAGGCGGCCCTGATCGCCCTGGAGCTGTACCGCAGACAGGGCGCCTGGAAGATCCGCGCGACGGGCCAGGGCTACGCCGACGGCCTCCCCGCCCTCCTCGCCGACCAGGGTCTGCCCGAGGCCGACACGCTCGCCGCCGCCATACAAGCGACCACGTACCCCGGCCCCACGACCACGTACGACCACGGCACGCACCGCGAGGAAGACGCGGGCCGCGACCCGTACGACACCCCGGCACCAGCGGACGTGCCCACCCTCGGCGGCCCGATCGACTACTCCCATCCCCGCCGGCCCCGGCACACCGCACCACCCCCGCCCGCGGCCTCCCCGGTCTCCGACGGACAGCCCGTCCTGCCGGTCGCGGGCGACGCCGTGGGCTGGTCGCTGGAGGAGCGGCTGTACAACCAGGTCTGGGGCATGTTCGAGGACCTGTCGCGCACCACGGCCGCGTATCGCGGCGCCGTCGACTTCGCCGACAGCCGCCTGGAGAGGGAGCTCGACCAGGCCCTCGCCGACCCGCGCGCCCGACTCGGCGACAGGAACGCGGCCGCGCGCGAGGCGGCCCGGACCCGCCGGGACCAGCTGGCCGATCAGGCGCGCGCCGCCCTTGACCGCGACCTCGCCCAGCTCACCGCGGAATCCGAGGTGGTGGAACCGGCGCTCCCGCCCGCCTACGCCCGCTGGGACAGCCCCGCCTGGCACGGCTACCGCGTGCCCACCGAGCCGCCGATGGCGCTCCGGATCGGCGATCTGCATCTGCCGGAGAGCCTGCCGTTGCGCATCCCGCTGCTGGTCAGGCTGCCGCTGGAATGCGGTCTGTGGATCGACAGCGGTGCCACGGCCATGCCCGAGGGCTCCTTCGCGGACTCGGCCGCGCTGCGGCAGGCGGCCATGGAGACGGCGGTGACGCTCGCGGTCCGGCTGCTCGCCGTGCACCCGGCGGGGGAGTTCACCGTGCGGATCATCGACCCGGCCGGCGCGGGGGCCCGCGCGCTGTGGCCGCTGACCGGCGCCGGAGTCCTCGCGGCACCGCCCGCGACCGGGGCGGCGGGTGTCACGGAGGTGCTGGAACGGCTCACCCGGCGGGTCGACCTGGTGCAGATGGCGGTGCGGGGTGGCGCGGCCGGGTCACTGCCGGACGACGTGGGCAGCGCACGGCAGCTGCTGATCGTCAACGACTTCCCGCACGGCTTCGACGACCGGGCCATCACACGACTGCGCTACCTCGCGGACGAGGGCCCGGCGGTCGGCGTGCACCTCGTGCTGGTGGCGGACCGTGCGGACGCCGCCGCCTACGGCCCCCTGCTGGACCCGCTGTGGCGCTCGCTGATGCGCCTCACCCCGGTCCCCGACGAGTACGTCGCCGACCCCTGGGTCGGCCATGCCTGGACCTATGAGCCCGCGCTCGTGCCGGTTGGCAGCCGGATCGTGGAACACGTGCTCGGTGAGGTCGCCAAGGCATTGATCAAGGAAAAGTAAAGCCGCTCTGACCTGGGAGTTTGAGCTTTTCTTTGCGATTCACTTTACCAATGCTTGGTGATTGAGGTACTGTCTTCGAAGCGGAGGGGAGTACTCCCTGACTGCGGCGCACCCGTCAATACGGACCGGTTCCGGTCCCGGGGCGTCGGCCCCGTGCGGGTGGAAGAGACCTCCGGCAGTGACAACGCATCTGTGCTTGCCATCTCGAAATGCCGGAGGTTGCCGTGGACGTTTCCATGACCCTGTGGGTCCTGACCATCGTGGGCCTGGCCGCCCTGATCGGATTCGACTTCCTCATAGGGCGCAAGCCCCATGAGGTGTCGATCAAAGAAGCAGGCATCTGGACCGTCGTCTGGATCGTCCTGGCCGGTCTCTTCGGCCTCGGCCTGTTCCTCTTCGGCGGCGGACAGCCGGCCGGTGAGTTCTTCGCGGGCTACATCACCGAGAAGTCGCTGAGCGTCGACAACCTCTTCATCTTCGTCCTGATCATGACGAAGTTCGCGGTTCCCGCGCTCTACCAACGGCGCGTCCTGCTCGTCGGCGTCCTCATAGCCCTGGTGCTGCGAGCGGTGTTCATCGCCGCCGGAGCCGCGATCGTCACCAGCTTCTCCTGGGTGTTCTACCTCTTCGGCGCCTTCCTGATATGGACCGCCTGGAAGCTCGTCCAGGAGGCCCGGACCGACGACGAGGGCGAGGAGGAGTTCGAGGAGAACCGGCTGCTGAAGGCCGCAGAACGCAGGTTCGGCGTGGCCGACCGGTACTACGGCACCAAGCTGTGGATCCGGCAGAACGGCAAGCGGATCATGACCCCGATGCTGGTCGTGATGCTCGCCATCGGCACCACCGACATCCTGTTCGCCCTGGACTCGATCCCCGCGATCTTCGGCCTGACCCAGGACCCGTACATCGTCTTCACCGCCAACGCCTTCGCCCTGATGGGCCTGCGCCAGCTGTACTTCCTCCTCGGCGGCCTGCTGAAGAAGCTGGTCCACCTCTCGTACGGCCTGTCGGTCATCCTCGGCTTCATCGGCGTGAAGCTGGTGCTGCACGCCCTGCACGAGTCGGGCGTCCCGGCGCCCGAGATCAGCATCCCGGTCTCGCTCGGCGTGATCTGCGCGGTCCTGGTCGTCACCACGGTCACCAGCCTCATGGCCTCCAGGAAGCAGGCGGCCGTCGCGGCGGGCGCCGGTTCCGAAGACGCCGGGAAGAAGGAGTCCGTGGACGTCTGAGGCCACGGCGCGCACGGCGGCTCGTGAGGGCCGCCGCACACGGAGGGTTCTCTGCTTGCGGAGGACCCTCCTTCGGACACGATCGGACACGCGGAGCCCGGCCCGAGCGGGCCCGGCGCGCCGCAGGGAAGGGACGGAAGCATCCGGAACGAACAGAATGCGAACCATGTGACACTCTGCGACGATCGCGGCATGATCACTTGGCTGCGATCGCTCGCCCGGCGATGGACGATCCCCGTGCCGGTGCTCGCGGTCGTCCTGCTGATCCTCACCTGGCACCGTGCCATGCCAGGCCCGGTCATCGCCCTGGTGACGGTGGTGCTCGCCGGGGCCGTCCTCGCGGCGGTGCACCATGCCGAGGTGATCGCCCACCGCATCGGCGAACCCCTCGGCTCCCTGGTGCTGGCCATCGCCGTCACCGTCATCGAGGTGGCGCTGATCGTCACGCTGATGGCCGACGGCGGTGACAAGAGCTCCACCCTGGCCAGGGACACCGTCTTCGCCGCCGTGATGATCACCTGCAACGGCATCGTCGGCATCTGCCTGCTCGTCGCCTCGCTGCGGCACGGCACCGCCGTCTTCAATCCCGAGGGCTCCGGCGCCGCGCTCGCGACGGTCGCCACCCTGGCCACGCTGAGCCTGGTGCTGCCGACCTTCACCACCAGCAAGCCGGGGCCGGAGTTCTCCACGCTCCAGCTGACCTTCGCCGCACTGTCCTCACTGATCCTCTACGGCCTGTTCGTGACCACCCAGACGGTGCGGCACCGGGACTACTTCCTGCCCATCACCCGCCAGGGCGAGGTCATCAACAGCGAGGACCACGCCAGCCCCCCGTCCAAGCGCACGGCCCTGATCAGCCTGGGCCTGCTCGCCCTCGCGCTGATCGGCGTGGTCGGCCTGGCCAAGGGCGTGTCACCCGCCATCGAGACGGGCGTGGCGGCGGCCGGCCTGCGCCAGGCCGTCGTCGGTGTGATCATCGCCCTGCTCGTGCTGCTCCCGGAGACCATCGCCGCGTTGCGGGCCGCGCGCCGGGACCGGGTGCAGACCAGCCTCAATCTCGCGCTCGGCTCGGCGATGGCCAGTATCGGACTGACCATCCCCGCCGTGGCGCTGGCCTCCCTCTGGCTGCCGGGACCGCTCGTCCTCGGCCTCGACCCCGTCCATATGCTGCTGCTCGCGCTGACGGTGGTGGTCGCCTCCCTGACCGTGGTGCCGGGCCGGGCCACCCCCTTGCAGGGCGGTGTCCATCTGGTGCTGTTCGCGGCCTACCTGGAGCTGGCGATCAACCCCTGACCGAGCCGGCCACCGGCTCCACCGCGGGCACCGGCGCCGGATGCGTCTCGGGCAGCAGCGCGAAGCATCCCAGGCTGAGCAGCGCCATGCCGGTCAGATAGCCGCCCACGCCCCAGGGGACGCGCCCGCCGTCCTGTACGAGCGCCGTGGCCACGATCGGGGTGAGCGCGCCGCCGAGCACCCCGCCGAGGTTGTAGCCCACCGCGGCGCCCGTGCAGCGCACCCGGGCGTCGAACAGCTCCGGCAGATAGGCCGAGACCACCGAGAACACGGTGACGAAAGCGAGCAGCGCGCCCAGCATCCCGAGGAACATCAGCAGCGGCTCACCGGTCGCCAGCAGCGAGACCATGGGCAGCATCCACAGGGCGCAGGCCGCGCAACCGGTCATGCACAGCGGCCTGCGCCCGTAGCGGTCGCCGAGCAGCGCCGCCGCGGGGATGAGCGGGGCCTGCACGAGCACCGCCGCCATGACGCAGGTCAGCATGACGCTCCGGCTCACGTCGAGCCGTTCGGTGGCGTACGACAGCGACCAGGTCGTCACCGCGTAGAACACCGCGTACCCGGCGGACAGCGCCCCCGCGGCCAGCAGCACCAGCCGTCTGTGGTGCCGTACGACCTCCATGAAGGGCACGCGCGCGTGGTCGTCGATCTCCAGGAACCGGGGGCTCTCGGCGAGCGACGAACGCAGCCACAGCCCCGCCAGCGCGGGCACCGCGGCCGCCCAGAACGGCACCCGCCAGCCCCACTGCCCGAACTGCGCGTCGGAGAGCCCGGTGGACAGCGCCAGCATCACCCCGTTGGCGAGCATGAAACCGAGCGCCGGCCCCAGCTGCGGAATGCTCGACCACAGGGCGCGCCGTCCGGCGGGCGCGTGCTCGACGGTGAGCAGTACGGCCCCGCCCCACTCGCCGCCGAGGCCGAGCCCTTGGAGGAACCGCAGCAGCAGGAGCAGCACGGGTGCGGCCACGCCGATCGAGGCGTACGAGGGCACACAGCCCACCGCGATCGTCGAGGCGCTGGTGAGCAGCAGCGAGGCGAGGAGCACCGGCCGCCGTCCGCGCCGGTCCCCGAGGTGCCCGAACAGCACCGAGCCGAGCGGCCTGGCCAGGAAACCCACGCCGAACGTCGCGAACGCCGCGAGCGTCCCGGTGGCCGGCGAGAAGGAAGGGAAGAACAGCGGGCCGAGGACCAGCGCGGCCGCGGTCCCGTAGGCGTAGAAGTCGTAGAACTCGACCGCGGTGCCGGCGAGGGATGCGGCGGCCAGGCGCGGCAGAGAGGCGGTGGTGACAGCGCGTACGTCGTGCATGGTGCCTCAACTACCCACCGTGATCACGAGTTACGGGGGCGTACAGGGGTGACCGAGTGGTCGAAGCGCGCGCCCGGGGCGAGTGGGGCAGGGGCCGGAGCGCACGCCGGAGCCGTGATAGACCGGGGCGAGCGGCGGTCGCGGACGCACCGCCCTGAACGACCGGAGGAACCGTGCCCCGCACCCTGGCCAACGCCCCGATCATGATCCTCAACGGGCCCAACCTGAACCTGCTGGGCCAGCGCCAGCCGGAGATCTACGGCAGGGAGACCCTCGCCGACGTCGAGACGCTGTGCGCCGAGGCGGCGGCCGCGCACGGTGGCACGATCGACTTCCGGCAGTCCAACCACGAGGGCGAACTGGTCGACTGGATCCACGAGGCACGCCTGGACCACTGCGGCATCGTCATCAACCCCGGTGCCTACTCGCACACTTCGGTGGCGATCCTGGACGCGCTCAACACCTGCGACGGCATGCCCGTCCTCGAGGTGCACATCTCCAACATCCACCGGCGCGAGACGTTCCGGCACCACTCGTACGTCTCGCTGCGTGCCGACGGCGTGATCGCGGGCTGCGGCGTGCAGGGCTACGCGTTCGGCGTCGAGCGTGTCGTGGCGCTGCTGGGGGCCGCGCGGGCCGACGCGTAGCCGGGAGCTACAGGCGGCCCGCCTCGACGATCCGCCGCAGGAAGCGCCGGGTGCGTTCCTGCTGCGGATCCCCGAACACCTGCTCAGCGGTGCCGTGTTCGAGGACGATCCCGCCGTCCAGGAAGCACACCTGGTCGGCGACGTCCCGCGCGAAGCCCATCTCATGGGTGGCCAGCACCATGGTCATGCCCTCGTCCTTCAGCCCCCGGACCACCTCCAGCACCTCGCCCACCAGTTCGGGGTCGAGCGCGGCCGTGATCTCGTCCAGCAGCAGCAGCCGGGGACGTACGGCGAGGGCCCGTACGATCGCCACCCGCTGCTGCTGGCCGCCGCTGAGCCGGTCCGGGTAGGCATCCGCCTTGCCGTCCAGCCCGAGGCGCTCCAGCAGCCCCCTGGCGCGCTCCTCGGCCTCGGCGCGGGAGACGCCGTGCACCCGGCGCGGGGCGAGCGTGATGTTGTCCAGCACGGTCATGTGCGGGAAGAGGTTGTACGCCTGGAAGACCACGCCGATCCGGCGCCGCACCGCGTCCTGGTCGGCCCGGGGATCGGTGATCTCCTCGCCGTCCAGCCAGATCGCGCCGTCGTCGATCTCCTCCAGGAGGTTGGCGCACCGCAGCAGCGTCGACTTGCCGGACCCGGAGGCGCCGATCAGCGCGGTCACCGTGTGCGGCGCGACCTCCAGGTCGACATCCCGTAGGACCACCGACTCGCCGAAGGTCTTGCGGACCGACTCCATGCGCAGCACGGGTGCGTCGCTCATAGGGATCCCCCCTGTTCCCGCTTCCGGTCCAGCCGGGCCGTCACCCAGTCCGTGAAGCGGGTCATCGGAAT
This sequence comes from Streptomyces sp. LaBMicrA B280, assembly GCF_049222185.1. Lineage (NCBI taxonomy): Bacteria > Bacillati > Actinomycetota > Actinomycetes > Kitasatosporales > Streptomycetaceae > Streptomyces > Streptomyces sp. LaBMicrA B280. The sequence goes on from NZ_JBMJCT010000006.1 coordinate 63,183, forward strand.
GGTCAGCGCCACGAACACGAGGCCCGCCACGATGTACGGCGTGTAGTTCAGGCTGCGGCCCACGATGATGTCGGCCGCCCGTACGGCGTCCACCGCGCCGCCGATCGACACCAGGCCGGTGTCCTTCTGCAGCGACACCAGGTCGTTGAGCAGCGGCGGCACCTGCCGGCGCACCGCCTGGGGCAGCACCACGTAGCGCAGGGCCTGGCGGTTGGTCAGGCCCAGCGAGCGGGCCGCCGCGCGCTGGGAGGGATGGATCGACTCGATACCGGCCCGGAACACCTCGGCGACATACGCCGAGTACGTCAGCGTCAGCGCCGTACCGCCGAGCAGCACCGGATCGACCGTCACGCCCTGGAGCCGCAGCGCCGGCACGCCCAGCACCACGATCATCAGATTGATGATCAGGGGCAGCCCGCGGAAGAAGTCGGTGTACGCCGCCGCCAGCACCCGCAGCGGGAAGAACACCGGGCCGCGCAGCGTGCGCGCGATCGCGATCAGCATGCCGAGGACCAAGACAGCGACACCGCAGATCAGCAGCAGGCGGACGTTCAGCCACAGTCCTTCGAGGACCTTCGGGAGTGCCTCGCGCGCGTACTGGGCGCTGAAGAACGTCTCCTTGGTGCGCGGCCAGCCGGGCGCGTCGACCACGACCAGGTAGAGCACGGCGGCGGTGACCAGGGTGGACAGCGCCGCGACGGCCGTCGCGCGGCGGGTCCGTGCCCGCTTGTGGCGCTCGCGCTCCAGCCGCCGCGCGGAGGGGACGTAGTCGTCGCCGGGCATGCCGTCCTTGTCGTCGGCCCCCTCTCGCGCCGACTCGCCCTTGGTGAAGGTCACTTGAGCACCGGGGCGCCGACGGCGTCGGACAGCCACCGCTGGTCGAGCCGCGCCAGCGTGCCGTCCTTGCGCAGGGCGTCGACGGCGCCGCTCACGCACGGGGTCAGCGCGCTGCCCTTGTCGAGCACCAGGCCGAACTGCTCGGGCGTGCCGCCCTGGTGCTCGAACTGGCCGACGATCCTGGCGTTCGTCACCTCGGCCGAGGTGATGTAGAACGCGGTCGGCAGATCGGTGACGACGGCGTCGACCTGGCCGTTCTTCAAGGCGGACTTGGCCTGGTCGTTCTTGGCGTAGACGGCGGGTTCCTGCTTCGGCTTCACCACGTCGGTGATGTAGTCGAGGCTGGTCGTGCCCACCTGGGCGCCCAGTTTGAGGCCGCGCAGGTCCGCGATGCTCTTCGCCTCGGCCGCCTTGCCGCCCTTGAGCGCGATGACGGCCTGGCGCACGTCGTAGTAGCCGGAGGAGAAGTCGACGGCCTTTTTGCGTTCGGCACTGATCGAAACCTGGTTGATGTCGAAGTCGAAGGTCTTCACGCCGGGCGCGAACGCCTTGTTGAAGGGCACGCTCTGCCAGACCACCTTGTCCTTGCCGTACCCGAGCTGCTCGGCCACGGCGTAGGCGACCGCGGATTCAAAGCCCTTGCCGTTGGCGGGCTTGTCGTCCTTGAACCAGGGCTCGTAGGCGGGTTCGTCCGTCGCGATGGTCAGTTTCCCGGACGTCTTGGTGGCCTGCTTGCCCTTGGCGCAGCTCGCGGCGGCCGAACCGGGCGCGGTGGCCGACGACTTCGCCTCCGGCTGCGGGGCGCAGCCGACGGCGGTGGCGAGCAGGGCGACGGTGGCGACCGCTACCGCGCGGCGCACTGTGCGAGGGACGAGGTGCATGGCGGGAGAGTGGCAGCGAACTCCGCCTTTGTCGAGGTCACGACCATTTTTGTCCGCATAGTGGGAGCGGGTGTTGCGGCCGTGTGAACGCGGGCCGGGGCGGCGGCACATGGGCCCCGGCCCGGGCCGCCGGTCAAGGGCAGGGTGGGCGGACCGGCGGCCCTGCCGCTCGGGAGCCGTCCTCCCGGGCGGGGCCGCGACCAGTTGACCGCGTGTCACTGGGTCGGGGGAGCGTGCGCGGGTGCCGGGCACGTGCGAAGCGTTCACACGGGGCGCGCGGGGCGGTGTTCACGCCGCGCGCGTGCCGGTCGTACGGCATCCCTTTACGGGCGGCCGGAGTTCACCACCCGCGCGCGTGCCACTCCGGCAGATGCGGGCGCTCGGCGCCGAGCGTGGTGTCGTCGCCGTGTCCCGGGTAGACCCAGGTCTCGTCCGGCAGCGCGTCGAAGATCTTCGTCTGCACGTCGTGGATCAGGCTGGCGAACGCCTTCGGGTCCTTGCGCGTGTTGCCGACGCCGCCCGGGAAGAGGCAGTCGCCGGTGAAGACGTGCGGATGGCCGTGCGGGTCGTCGTAGACCAGCGCGATGGAGCCCGGCGTGTGGCCGACGAGGTGGCGCGCGGTGAGTTCCACCCGGCCCACCCGGATGACGTCGCCGTCGTCCACGAGCACGTCGGTGGCCACCGGGATGCCGGGCGCGTCCTCGCGGCCGGCATGCGTGCGCGCGCCCGTCGCGGCCACGACCTCGGCGAGCGCCTGCCAGTGGTCGCCGTGCTGGTGGGTGGTGACGACGGATGCGATGCCGTCGTCACCGATCATCCCCAGGAGCGTCCGCGGCTCGTTCGCGGCGTCGATCAGGAGCTGCTCGTCGGTGGCCCGGCAGCGCAGCAGATAGGCGTTGTTGTCCATCGGCCCGACCGCGATCTTCGTGATCATCAGGTCCTTGAGCTCATGCACATCCGCCGGTCCGCCGACCCTGACCTCGCCCGTGTACGTCATGGTGATCAGCCTATGCCGTTCGCGACGGCGGCGACGCCTCACCGGCACAAGCGGTCCGAACCGCGTACATCCTCACCGGATCACGTGGATATCCGGCAGCACGGAGGCGTCGACACCCTCCCGCTCGAGCACCCGCCGGGCGAGCTCTCGCGCCCGGCCCCACCCGGCGTCCTCGAACAGGGCCGCCGTGGCCCATCGGTCCGGGGAGGGGGCGCGGGTCATCTCGTCGAAGATCGAATCGATCGCCCTCAGATCGGGCAGGGCAGCGGGGTGGAGGAGGCCCTCCTCCACCAACTGCCCGGCCATACGGAAGCCGTGATCGAGATCGAGCGCGATCTCATCCGTCACGACACCGTGTCTCTCCAGCCACGCCGCCTGCGCCGACGCGGACGCGGCGACGACGGTGAGCGCCTCTGTCAGGAGGCGACGGCGAAACGTGGCATCAGGAGTCCTCACGCCTTGATCGTCACACACCTCCGAACCGGAGCGCCCACCTTTTCGCCCGGCGTCTTCGTGCGGCACCTTCGTCCGGCACCTTCGCTCGTCACCTTCGTCCGGCGCGGGCGACCGCCCTGCCGTGCCGCGGGTTCAAAACCTAGAGCGGCGGGAGCTTCGGCAGGGTGTCGCCGTCCGTCGTCAGGGCGGAGCCGTCGCGGCGGCCGGCGAGCCAGCCCACCAGGTCGGCCGGGGTGCCCGTGACCGTGACCTCGGGCTTGTCCGCGGGCCTGCCCGTGGTCCACTCGTGTGTGCCGTCCGTCACGCGGGTCGCGGGGACATCGGGGTCGCCGGAGAAGCGCCGGGTCAGGAAGTCGCTCTCGCGCTCCAGGAACTCGGCCGGGAGGTCCTCCAGGTCGTACCCGATCCCGAGGTCCACATGGTGCAGCTCCACCTCGATCCACCGGCGGAACGGCACCCGGGCCGCGTCGTCGGTGACCCCGTTGCGCAGCTCCACCGTCCGCGTCCAGTCCGCGGGCGCGTCCCCCGCCGCCCGGAACCGCTCCGTGCTCGCGCGCAGGTCGGCGAGCTGGGTCTCCAGGGGGCGCGGGGCGCCGTTGTCGATGTCGGCGTCCCGCGCCTCGGCGCTCGCGTACATGGGACGGCCCTCGAGGACGTTCACGAGCGCGTCCGCGTTGCGGGCGAGATGGGCGAGGACATGGCCGCGGCTCCAGCCGGGAAGCCGTGACGGCTCGGCGAGTGAGGCGTTGTCCAGTTGAGCGACCGCGTTGAGCAGCCGCTCGGTCGCGTCACGTACACATGCCAGGTCATGAGCGTGATCAATCATGGGCTCGACCCTAGCCCTGTCACACATTCGGGTGAAGCTGGTGAAGCTCGTCCGTAATTCGAATGCGCGTGCTATATGGTCGAAGGCGGCGTCGGGCATGCTGGAAGGCCGGGGGTTGTTATGCAACCGAGCAATCCGACCGGCGTTGTCAGTGGCTCCCCCTAGTGTGAAGAGGCACAGGGGCTTCGCCCCTGTCACTTCCCCCAAGAAAGGTGCGGACCGGCGTGGCCGACCGTCTCATCGTCCGTGGCGCGCGCGAGCACAACCTCAAGAATGTCTCGCTCGACCTGCCTCGTGACTCGCTCATCGTCTTCACGGGTCTGTCCGGGTCGGGCAAGTCCTCCCTGGCCTTCGACACGATCTTCGCCGAGGGCCAGCGGCGCTACGTGGAGTCGCTTTCCTCGTACGCACGGCAGTTCCTCGGACAGATGGACAAGCCGGACGTCGACTTCATCGAGGGCCTGTCCCCGGCGGTCTCCATCGACCAGAAGTCGACCTCGCGCAACCCCCGCTCGACCGTCGGCACCATCACCGAGGTCTACGACTACCTTCGGCTGCTCTTCGCGCGGATCGGCAAGCCGCACTGCCCCGAGTGCGGCCGCCCGATCTCTCGCCAGTCGCCGCAGGCCATCGTGGACAAGGTCCTGGAGCTGCCGGAGGGGAGCCGCTTCCAGGTGCTCTCGCCGCTGGTGCGCGAGCGCAAGGGCGAGTTCGTCGATCTCTTCTCCGACCTCCAGACCAAGGGCTACTCCCGCGCGCGGGTGGACGGCCAGACCGTCCAGCTGTCCGAACCGCCGACCCTGAAGAAGCAGGAGAAGCACACCATCGAGGTGGTCGTGGACCGCCTCACGGTGAAGGACTCCGCCAAGCGCCGCCTCACCGACTCCGTGGAGACCGCCCTCGGCCTGTCCGGCGGCATGGTCGTGCTCGACTTCGTGGACCTCCCCGAGGACGACCCCGAGCGCGAGCGCATGTACTCCGAGCACCTGTACTGCCCGTACGACGACCTGTCCTTCGAGGAGCTGGAGCCGCGCTCCTTCTCCTTCAACTCGCCCTTCGGCGCGTGCCCCGAGTGCACCGGCATCGGCACCCGCATGGAGGTCGACGCCGAGCTGATCGTCCCGGACCCCGACAAGTCCCTGGACGAAGGCGCCATCCACCCCTGGTCGCACGGACACACCAAGGACTACTTCGGCCGTCTGATCGGCGCCCTCGCGGACGCCCTCGGCTTCCGTACGGACATCCCGTTCGCGGGCCTGCCGCAGCGCGCCAAGAAGGCCCTGCTGTACGGCCACAAGACCCAGATCGAGGTGCGCTACCGCAACCGGTACGGCCGCGAGCGGGTCTACACCACGCCCTTCGAGGGCGCGGTGCCCTTCGTCAAGCGCCGGCACAGCGAGGCCGAGAGCGACGCCAGCCGCGAGCGCTTCGAGGGCTATATGCGCGAGGTGCCCTGCCCCTCCTGCGAAGGCACCCGCCTGAAGCCGATCGTCCTCGCCGTCAGCGTCATGGGGAAGTCGATCGCCGAGGTCGCGGCGATGTCCATCAGCGACTGCGCGGAGTTCCTGGGCGAGCTGAAGCTGAGCGCCCGCGACAAGAAGATCGCCGAACGCGTGCTGAAGGAGGTCAACGAGCGACTGCGCTTCCTGGTCGACGTCGGCCTGGACTACCTCTCGCTCAACCGCGCGGCCGGCACCCTCTCCGGTGGCGAGGCCCAGCGCATCCGCCTGGCCACCCAGATCGGCTCCGGCCTGGTCGGCGTGCTGTATGTGCTGGACGAGCCCTCCATCGGGCTGCACCAGCGCGACAACCACCGGCTGATCGAGACCCTGGTGCGGCTGCGCGACATGGGCAACACGCTCATCGTCGTGGAGCACGACGAGGACACCATCAAGGTCGCCGACTGGGTGGTGGACATCGGCCCCGGCGCCGGTGAGCACGGCGGCAAGGTGGTGCACAGCGGTTCCCTGAAGGAGCTGCTCGCCAACACCGAGTCGCAGACCGGTGCCTACCTCTCCGGCCGTAAGGCCATCCCGCTCCCGGACGTCCGGCGGCCCCGCGACCCCGCGCGCCGGCTCACCGTGCACGGCGCCCGTGAGAACAACCTCCAGGACATCGACGTGTCCTTCCCGCTGGGCGTGTTCACGGCCGTCACAGGCGTCTCGGGATCGGGCAAGTCGACCCTGGTCAACGACATCCTGTACACCCACCTGGCGCGTGAGCTGAACGGCGCGCGCACCGTTCCCGGCCGCCACACGCGCGTGGCGGGCGACGACCTGGTGGACAAGGTCGTCCATGTCGACCAGTCGCCGATCGGCCGCACCCCGCGGTCCAACCCGGCGACGTACACCGGTGTCTTCGACCACGTCCGCCGCCTGTTCGCCGAGACCACCGAGGCCAAGGTGCGCGGCTACCAGCCCGGGCGCTTCTCCTTCAACGTCAAGGGCGGCCGCTGCGAGAACTGCGCGGGCGACGGCACCATCAAGATCGAGATGAACTTCCTCCCGGACGTCTACGTCCCGTGCGAGGTCTGCCACGGCGCCCGGTACAACCGGGAGACCCTGGAGGTCCATTACAAGGGCAAGTCCATCGCCGAGGTGCTGAACATGCCGATCGAGGAGGCCATGCACTTCTTCGAGGCGGTCCCGGCGATCTCCCGTCACCTGAAGACGCTGCACGACGTCGGCCTCGGCTACGTCCGCCTCGGCCAGTCCGCCACCACGCTGTCCGGCGGCGAGGCCCAGCGTGTCAAGCTCGCCAGCGAACTCCAGAAGCGCTCCACCGGACGCACGGTCTATGTGCTGGACGAGCCGACCACCGGTCTGCACTTCGAGGACATCAGCAAGCTGCTGAAGGTGCTCGGCGGCCTGGTCGACAAGGGCAACACGGTCATCGTCATCGAGCACAACCTCGACGTGATCAAGACCGCCGACTGGCTCGTGGACATGGGCCCGGAGGGCGGCGCCGGCGGTGGCCTGGTGGTCGCCGAGGGCACGCCCGAGGAGGTCGCCGGGGTCCCGGCCAGCCACACCGGCAAGTTCCTGCGCGAGATCCTCGGCGCCGACCGGGTCAGCGACGCGGAGCCCGTGAAGGCGCCGCGCGCCACCAGGAAGACGGCCGCGGCCAGGACACCGGCCAAGAAGACGGTGACGGCCAAGGCCAACAACACGGCGACCAAGAAGGCCGCTGCGGCCACGAAGAAGACGGCCACGAAGAAGACGGCTGCGAAGAAGACGGCCACGAAGAAGGCGACGCCCGCGAAGAAGACGACGCGGGCGAGCAAAGCCTGACATCGGGTCAGAAAAGTGGCGCCCCGCGGGAACTCCCCGCGGGGCGCCGTTCGTTCCACCATCAGCCGCACGAACCGGCGGCCGCTCCTTGACAAGAGCAGACGGAATACGGACGGCTCACACGGCGCCCAGCTCGCCCGCGTACGGCGGCTCGGCCCCCGCCCGAGAACAGGTGATCGCCGCCGCACGCGCCGCGAAGCGCAGCAGCCGCGCCCAGCCCTCCGTCCCGAGGGCGGCCGGCGCCTCCCGTGACAGCGCGTCCAGGGCGGCCAGACCGTGCAGCAGCGCCGCGTTCACCGTGTCACCGGCGCCGATGGTGTCCACGACGTCGACCTTCTCACCGGGCACGGAACACTCCCCGCCGTCCCGGGTGTACACGGTCAGGCCCTCGCCGCCCCGGGTCACCACCACGGCCGACGGACCCTCGGCCAGCCATGCGCGCGGCGTCCCGCCCAGCCACGCCGCGTCCTCCGCGGACACCTTCAGGAGCGTCACCGAGGGCAGCCAGCTCGCGAAACGCGCCCGGTAGGCGTCCGCGTCCGGGATCAGCCCCGCGCGGATGTTGGGGTCGAGCGCGGTGAACAGCCCCTGCCCCGCCGCCCGGTGCAGCAGCTCTTCATAGGCGCTCGCCCCCGGTTCCAGGACGAGCGACAGGGTGCCGAAGGACACCGCGCGAGTGTCCGCGGGGAGCGAGGCGGGCGCGGTGAAGAGACGGTCGGCGGTGCCGTCGACATGGAAGGAGTACGACGCCGAGCCGTCGCCGTCGATCGTGGCCACCGCGAGAGTCGTCGGCTCCGGCCCGCGCTGGACGCCCGCCACCTCGACCCCGGCCCGCCGCAGCCCGTCGAGCAGGGCCTCGCCGAAGGCGTCGTACGACGTCCGGGAGCAGAAGGCGGTGGGGGAGCCGAGCCGCCCGAGGGCCAGGGCGGTGTTGTACGGGCCGCCGCCGGGCGCCGGTTTCAGGGCCGCGAGGGCGCCGGGGCCCTGCGGTACCAGGTCGATCAGTGCCTCACCGGCGACGACGATCACGAGGTGGTTCCCTTCTCGGACGGGGGCTCGGGCGGGATCTCGGACAGGGCGGACGCCGCGGGGTGCGCGGCCGCCTCAGGCCGCTCGGGTTCCTCCGGGCAGCCGCAGGATGTGCGGTGGACGAACGCGCAGGGCAGCCGCACGGTCCGGGACGGCCGGTTGGGCTCGGCCAGGCGTTCCAGGAGCAGTCGTACGGCCCGGGCGCCCAGTTCCCTGCTGGGCTGGGCGATGGCGGTGAGCCGGGGCGAGAAGAGGTCGGCCCAGGGGAAGTCGTCGAAACAGCCCAGGGCGATGTCGCCGGGCACGGACCGGCCGTGTCGGCGCAGGGCGCGCAGAGCGCCGAGGGTCATCGCGTTGTTGGCGGTGACGAGCGCGGTGGGCGGATCAGGGAGCGCGAGCAGGGCGGTGGTGGCCCGCTCGGCACCGGCGGACTCGGAGCTGCCGGACACCAAGAGACGGTCGTCGTGCGCCAGGCCCGCGGCGGCGAGGCCGTCCAGATAGCCCGTGACGCGCTCACGTGTCGTGCTGAGCCCCGGCAGCCCGGCGATCAGGCCGACCCTGCGGTGCCCCAGCCCGGCGAGATGGGCGACGAGGCGGGCCGTCGGCTCGGCGCTTTCCGCACAGACCTGATCGAAGAAAGGGGCGCCCGCGGCCGTGGTGGCCCCCGTCCCGTCGCCGGATCCGGGCGGATCGACCAGCCGGTCAAGGAAGACGGTCGGTACGGCATGGCGGCCGAGGTAGTCGACCAGCTCGCCCGGCCGCGCGGACGGGGCGACGATCATGCCGTCCACCCGGCGCTCATGCAGGAGCTGCGCGACCTCGCGCTCCCGCACGGGGTCGTCGTGCGGATCGGCAAGGAGCAGCCCGTAGCCGGCCTCCAGGGCCGCGGTCTCGACACCCTGGAGGATCTCGGTGAAGTACGGATTGCTGACCGCCGACACCGCGAGCCCGATGGAGCGGGTGCGCGCGGTGACCAAGGAGCGGGCCAGGGTGTTGGGGGTGTAGCCGAGGACGTCCACGGCGTCCAGGACGGCCCGACGGGTGCCGGGCGAGACCGGGCGGGTGCCGTTGAGGACGTGCGAGACGGTCGCCACGGAGACTCCGGCGCTCCGCGCGACGTCCGCCATGGTGGCCATCGTGCCCCCTTCCCGCAGCCCGCCGTACGGGCGCTCGGCCGGGAACGTACCCCATCGGCCGACCCCGCGTAAACGCTTGCGCAAGCGTTTACGCGCTCGATCCCGCCCTACGGGACGCACCTTCCCGCGCTCTGTCGTCCCGCTGCCGTCGCGCACCGCACCCCGCCCCAGGGCCGGATTCCCGCCCCGGTATCGTCGCCGTGTACACCCCTTGACCAGTGGAGTTCGAGATGCCTACGCGTCCTTCCGCGAGCCGTCGTACCGTCCTTCGAGGGGCCGCCGTGGTCCCGGTCGCCGGGCTCGGCCTGGCCGCGTGCTCCGGGCCGGGGGGCGGCGGATCGGCCGCCACCCCGACCGCGCCGGTGGACCTCGGCGCCGAGAGCGACGTCGCCAAGGGCGGGGCCAAGCTGTACAAGGACCACAATGTGGTGGTCAGCCGGGACAAGAGCGGCACGCTGAAGGCGTACAGCACGGTCTGCACGCACGCAGGCTGCCCGATCAACAAGCTCCAGGGCACGACCCTGATCTGCCCCTGCCACGGCAGCGAGTTCGACGCCGTGACCGGCAAGGTGGTCCAGTCACCGGCCACCGAGCCGCTGACGGAGCTGTCGGTGAAGACGCAGAACGGCAGGATCGTCGCCGGCCCGGCCGCCTGATTCCCCCTGCGTCGCCCGGCCTCAGAGCCTGATCGGCCGAGGGGCGACGCGGCCCTGCGCCACCGGGGCCGGGCCCGGGTTCAGCGGGGCCAGTCCCACGCGATGCCCACGATGCCCGGCCGAATGCGCGGCTCGACCACATGGGCGCAGTGGTGCGGCCCGGTGACGGTGAGTTCCTGCCGGGCGCTGCGCGGGGCCTCCGGCGAGTGCTGGGTGAAACGCCGGCAGCGCATGGGCAGCGCGGCCGCGTCGAAGCGCACCTGGAGCGCGTACTGACCGCCGGGCGCGTCGAAGTGGTGCAGATACTCGTGGGCGGCCTCGGCCGTGCCGTCCTCGACGGCGTACCGGAAGAGGAAGGTGTCGCCGGCCCGTAGCCGGGTGTCGAAGAGCAGCTCGGCCACCAGCACTCCGGCGTCCTGATCCCGGCGGACACGGCCCGTGCGGCAGTTCTCCAGGGCCCGCACCCTTGTCTCGTGCGGGGCGCAGCCGGGATCACCCCGGTGGACGACCAGGAAGCGGTCGACGCCGTCGCGGTGGGCGCGCACGATGTGATGGGCCTCGCGGGCCACCAGCTCCCGCCCGGCGCCGATCCGGACGCACTCATGGTGGCCCAGGGTGTGCAGCCCGCTGTCGGCCGGCCGGTCCAGCTCGGCCCTGAGCCGGTCCAGCACGCCCGCGGCCTCGACCAGCGAGCGGTACGAGCGGCCCGCGAGGGTGTCGGCCTCCCCGCGCGGGTCGGACCCGGCGAGCAGCCGGGTCAGGGACTCGTCCGGCAGCTGGAGGATCTCCTCCAGGGCGCGGACGGCGCGCAGCGACTCCGGGCGCTGGGGGCGGCGGGCGCCCTGCTGCCAGTAACTCAGGCTGGTCACACCCACTTTGACGCCGTGGCGCGACAGATGGTGCTGGACGCGCTGGAGCGGCAGCCCGCGCGCGGCGATCGCGGCGCGCAGCGCCACGTGGAAGGGGCCGCCCCGCAGGGCCGTGTCCAGTTCCCCGATGGGGAGGTCCGCGTGCTCTGGGGCATGCCGCATGCCGTGGGGCCTTTCTGTCGGTTTCACTACGGCTGGTCAGACCGTCTGCGCGGATGTGCGGGGCCACCCCCGTGGCGTCGTGGACACCTGTGGCTGCGCGCGCCGCGCCCCTTCCTGCGCGGGCCGGCCCCTCCGAGTTCCCCCGCATTGAAGCGTGTTGACCAGAACCCGACAACACCTTGGGGTCGTACGCCCCGTACTACTGGCCGGACCGTGTCCCTCGGCGGCTCGTCGGCGCCGGCGGGCGGGACCTGAGGCGTCCCGCGCGGGGCCCGCCGGACGGGCCGCGTGGCCGGGGTTATCCACAGGCCCGACGCGGTGTCGGCGCTCGCCAGTAGGGTGTGAGACATGGCCGATCCCTCCAGCTACCGCCCCAGGCCGGGTGAGATCCCGGACACCCCCGGGGTGTACAGGTTCCGTGACGAGCACCGCCGGGTGATCTACGTCGGAAAGGCGAAAAGCCTGCGCCAACGCCTGGCGAACTACTTCCAGGACCTGGCGAACCTGCACCCGCGCACCCGGACGATGGTGACCACCGCCGCGTCCGTGGAATGGACCGTGGTGTCCACCGAGGTCGAGGCGCTGCAGCTGGAGTACTCCTGGATCAAGGAGTACGACCCCCGCTTCAACGTCAAGTACCGCGACGACAAGAGCTACCCGTACCTCGCGGTGACGATGAACGAGGAGTTCCCGCGCGTCCAGGTGATGCGCGGTCACAAGAAGAAGGGCGTGCGGTACTTCGGGCCGTACGGACACGCGTGGGCCATCCGGGACACCGTCGACCTGCTGCTGCGGGTCTTCCCGGTCCGCACCTGCTCGGCGGGCGTGTTCAAGAACGCCGCCCGCACCGGCCGCCCCTGTCTGCTCGGCTACATCGGCAAGTGCTCCGCCCCCTGCGTCGGCCGGATCAGCCCCGAGGACCACCGCGACCTGGCCGACGAGTTCTGCGACTTCATGGCCGGCCGCACCGGCACCTACCTCCGCCGTCTGGAGAACCAGATGACGGAGGCGGCCGAGGACATGGAGTACGAGCGTGCCGCCCGGCTGCGCGACGACATCGGAGCCCTGAAGAAGGCCATGGAGAAGAGCGCGGTCGTGCTCGCCGACGCGACCGACGCCGACCTCATCGCGATCGCCGAGGACGAACTGGAGGCGGCCGTGCAGATCTTCCATGTGCGCGGCGGCCGGGTGCGCGGCCAGCGCGGCTGGGTGACCGACAAGGTCGAGGAGATCACGACCGGCGCCCTGGTCGAGCACGCCCTCCAGCAGCTGTACGGCGAGGAGACCGGGGACGCCGTGCCCAAGGAGGTGCTGGTCCCGGCGCTGCCCGAGCCGGTCGAGCCGGTCCAGGAATGGCTGACCGGCCGCCGCGGGTCGAATGTGTCGTTGCGCATCCCGCAGCGCGGCGACAAGAAGGCGCTCATGGAGACCGTGCAGCGCAACGCCCAGCAGACGCTCGCCCTGCACAAGACCAAGCGCGCCTCCGACCTCACCACCCGTTCGCGCGCCCTGGAGGAGATCGCCGACGCCCTCGACCTGGACAGCGCCCCGCTGCGCATCGAGTGCTACGACATCTCGCACCTCCAGGGGGACGACGTGGTCGCCTCCATGGTCGTCTTCGAGGACGGCCTCCAGCGCAAGGGCGAGTACCGCCGCTTCCAGATCAAGGGCTTCGCGGGCCAGGACGACGTCCGCTCCATGCACGAGGTGATCACCCGCCGCTTCAAGCGGTACCTCGCGGAGAAGGAGCGGACGGGGGAGTGGGCCGACGGCCAGGAACCGGGCACCGACGGCGAGGCCGTCCGCATGGATGACGGGGCGGCGCCCGCCGAGGCCGGCGTCACCCTGGCGGGCGAGGGAGCCGCCCCCGCGAACACCGGGATCCCGCTCACGGACGAGAGGCCCGCGCCGACCGGCGCCGGGGCCACGCCCGTCGACGCCGGCACCGCGCCGGAAGACGCCCCGGAGATCGGAAGAGCGTCGCCGGGCACGGAACACTCCCCGCCGTCCCGGGTGTACACGGTCAGGCCCTCGCCGCCACCGTGCCCGACCCCCTCGCCGACACGATGCTCGGCGCGCCCGTCGACACGGCGTCCCGCGCGCCCGCCACCCCGGAACCCGCCTCGCCGCCCGCCCCCCACCCCACCACGCCCGACCCTCTCGACGACCCCCTCGCCACCCCCCTCAACGGCTCTCTCAAGGACGACGACGGCCGGCCCCGGAAGTTCGCCTACCCGCCCCAGCTGGTCGTGGTCGACGGCGGTCAGCCGCAGGTCGCGGCGGCCCGGCGGGCGCTGGACGAACTGGGGATCGACGACATCGCGGTGTGCGGCCTGGCCAAGCGGCTGGAGGAGGTCTGGCTGCCCGGCGAGGACGACCCCGTGGTGCTGCCCCGCACCAGCGAGGGCCTGTATCTGCTCCAGCGCGTCCGGGACGAGGCGCACCGGTTCGCGATCACCTACCAGCGCACCAAGCGCGCCAAGCGCTTCCGCGCCGGCCCCCTGGACGACGTCCCCGGCCTCGGCGAGACGAGGAAACAGGCGCTCATCAAGCATTTCGGCTCGGTGAAGCGGCTGCGGTCCGCCACAATCGAACAGATCCAGGAAGTGCCCGGGATAGGCCGCAAGACGGCCGAGACCATCGCCGCGGCCCTCGCCCAGGCGGCCCCGGCCGCACCCGCCGTGAACACGGCGACCGGAGAGATCATGGAAGACGAGGAACCCGAGACGACGGCGGGTTCCTCGGGGGAGCCCGTGACCGCGGGCCCCCCGGACGAACGACGGGGGCAGGAGACATGAGCGAGAACGACGCACAGCCCACCCAGCGCCGAGATCAGGCGCACGCGGACCCGGGCGGGGCGACCGCCCCCCAGCCCACCGGCCAGGAGAGCGGCCAGGACACGGGCGACGACAACGGAGCACAGGTGAGTACGGGCGGCGAGGCACCCGGGGTCCCCGAGGCGGCGATCCCCGAGCTGGTGATCATCTCCGGCATGTCCGGAGCGGGCCGCTCGACGGCCGCCAAGTGTCTGGAGGACCTCGGCTGGTTCGTCGTGGACAACCTGCCGCCCGCCCTCATCCCCACCATGGTCGAACTGGGTGCCCGCTCCCAGGGGAACGTGGCGCGGATCGCGGTCGTGGTGGACGTCCGCGGCCGGCGCTTCTTCGACAATCTGCGCGAGTCCCTGGCGGACCTGGAGGCCAAGCACGTCACCCGGCGGATCGTCTTCCTGGAGTCCTCCGACGACGCCCTGGTGCGCCGTTTCGAGTCGGTGCGCCGCCCGCACCCCCTCCAGGGCGACGGCCGCATCGTGGACGGCATCGCCGCCGAGCGGGAGCTGCTGCGCGAACTGCGCGGCGACGCCGACCTGGTGATCGACACCTCCAGCCTCAACGTGCACGAACTGCGGGCCAAGATGGACGCCCAGTTCGCCGGCGAGGAGGAGCCCGAACTGCGGGCCACCGTGATGTCCTTCGGGTTCAAGTACGGCCTCCCGGTCGACGCCGACCTCGTCGCGGACATGCGGTTCCTGCCCAACCCGCACTGGGTCCCGGAACTGCGCCCCTTCACGGGCCTCAACGAGGAGGTCGCCGCCTATGTCTTCAACCAGCCCGGCGCCAAGGAGTTCCTGGACCGCTACGCCGAGCTGCTGCGGCTGATCGCGGCCGGCTACCGGCGTGAGGGCAAGCGCTATGTGACCATCGCGATCGGCTGTACCGGGGGCAAGCACCGCTCGGTCGCGATGTCGGAGAAACTCGCCGCGCGCCTCGCGGCCGAGGGTGTGGAAACGGTGGTCGTACACCGGGACATGGGACGGGAATGACGGAACGTACACCGCGGCTGGGCCGGCTGCGCCGGATGGTGCCCGAGGCGCGCTCCGGCCGCTCGGGCGAGGACAGCAGCGTCCCGGTCAGCGGATCCGACTCCGGGAAGAACACCCGCCCGAACACGAGCGCGGCGGCATGGGCCTGTCGGCCTCGCTGGCCGCGCTGCGCCGGATCACCGGCGATCTCACCGCCGTCGTCACCGTGGCCGACGACGGCGGCTCCAGCGGACGGCTGCGCGACGAGCTGGGCGTGCTGCCGCCCGGCGATCTGCGCAAGGCGCTGGCCGCGCTGTGCGGGGACGACGACTGGGGCCAGACCTGGTCCCGCGTCATCCAGCACCGCTTCCAGTCCCAGGGCGATCTGCACGACCACGCGGTGGGCAATCTGCTGATCGTCGCCCTGTGGGAGCAGCTCGGTGACCACGTCCAGGCGCTGGACCTGGTCGGCAAGCTGCTCGGCGCGCACGGGCGGGTGCTGCCCATGTCCGCCGTGCCGCTGGAGCTCCAGGCCCTGGTCAAGGGGCACGATCCGGAGCACCCGGAGGACGTGGACACCGTGCGCGGGCAGGCCACCGTGGCGCTGACGCCCGGCGAGGTGCAGTCCGTGCACCTGGTGCCGAACGACCCGCCGGCCGTCCCGGAGGCCCTCGCGGCGGTCCTGGACGCGGACTGGGTGGTGCTCGGCCCCGGGTCCTGGTTCTCCTCGGTGATCCCGCATCTGCTGGTGCCCGAGCTGCTGGACGCGCTGACCGAGACCAAGGCCCGTAAGGTCCTGTCCCTGAACCTCGTTCCGCAGCCGGGGGAAACCGAGGGCTTCTCACCGCAGCGTCATTTGGAGGTTTTGGGGCGACACGCCCCTAAACTCGCCCTGGACGTGGTGCTGGCCGACGAGGCCGCCGTGCCCGACCGCGACTCGCTCACCGAAGCCGCCAAGCGGCTGGGAGCCGCGGTCGAGCTGGCCCCGGTGGCCCGGACCGACGGAACACCCCGGCACGACCCGGAGCTGTTGGCCGCCGCGTACGACCGTATTTTTCGGATGCATGGAAGGATCGGCCCATGGCGATGACGGCAGCGGTGAAGGACGAGATCTCCCGGCTCCCCGTCACCCGGACCTGCTGCAGGAAGGCGGAGGTCTCCGCCATTCTGCGGTTCGCCGGCGGCCTGCACCTGGTGAGCGGGCGCATCGTGATCGAGGCGGAGCTGGACACGGCGATGGCGGCCCGCCGCCTCAAGCGGGACATCCTGGAGATCTTCGGCCACAGCTCGGAGCTGATCGTGATGGCGCCCGGCGGACTGCGCCGCGGCTCGCGCTATGTCGTCCGGGTCGTCGCGGGCGGGGATCAGCTCGCCCGGCAGACCGGCCTGGTCGACGGCCGCGGCCGGCCGATCCGCGGGCTGCCCCCGCAGGTGGTCTCGGGGGCCACCTGTGACGCGGAGGCGGCCTGGCGCGGGGCGTTCCTCGCGCACGGCTCGCTGACCGAGCCCGGTCGCTCCTCCTCCCTGGAGGTGACCTGCCCGGGTCCGGAGGCCGCGCTGGCGCTGGTCGGCGCCGCCCGCCGGCTGTCGATCGCGGCCAAGGCCCGGGAGGTGCGCGGGGTGGACCGCGTGGTCGTCCGGGACGGTGATGCGATCGGCGCGCTGTTGACGCGGCTCGGCGCGCACGAGTCGGTGCTGGCCTGGGAGGAGCGCCGGATGCGCCGCGAGGTGCGAGCCACGGCCAACCGGCTCGCCAACTTCGACGACGCGAACCTGCGGCGTTCGGCCCGCGCGGCGGTGGCCGCGGGGGCGCGGGTGCAGCGGGCGCTGGAGATCCTCGGCGAGGAGGTGCCCGAGCACCTCGCGGCCGCCGGACGGCTGCGCATGGAGCACAAGCAGGCCTCGCTGGAGGAGCTGGGCGCGCTCGCCGACCCGCCGCTGACGAAGGACGCGGTCGCGGGCCGGATCCGCCGACTGCTGGCCATGGCCGACAAGCGCGCCTCGGATCTGGGCATCCCGAGCACGGAGGCCAATCTGTCGGACGAACTGGCGGACAACCTGGTCGGCTGACCCGACCCACTCCGACACGCCGGTGCCGTCCCCCGTCCGAGGGGGTTCGGCACCGGCTTTCGTCTGTCCGCGTCCGGTGAACCGGAGTGCTCATACCACAGGTGAGCGGAGCCCCCATCAACGGTGCGGAATCGGGGTAGTCAACAGGTGAGCCGACCCGCTCACGAACGAGTGACACTGACGTCAACAAGGGGCGACATTCGATAGCAAAAACGGGTGAATCAACTGCCGATCCGAGACGGTCCGTACCTCTACTGCCAGGTACGGAAGGCCTGCCCATGTATGCGTCATCTCGATGTCACCGAGGGGGTCGCGGAGAGGTAGGGTCGGTGGTGGTCGGGGACATCCCAAACAGAGCTCGCCGGCTCGCATGCCGGCGTACCACGAGGAGATCGGTTCGTGACGATCCGCGTAGGCATCAACGGCTTCGGCCGCATCGGTCGTAACTACTTCCGCGCACTGCTGGAGCAGGGTGCGGACATCGAGGTTGTGGCTGTCAACGACCTGGGTGACACGGCCACCACGGCCCACCTGCTCAAGTACGACACGATTCTGGGTCGCCTCAAGCAGGAGGTGTCCCACACCGCCGACACGATCACCGTCGACGGCCACACCATCAAGGTGCTGTCCGAGCGCAACCCGGCCGACATCCCCTGGGGTGAGCTGGGCGTCGACATCGTCATCGAGTCGACCGGCATCTTCACCAAGCGCGAGGACGCCGCCAAGCACCTGGCCGGCGGCGCCAAGAAGGTCCTCATCTCGGCTCCGGCCAAGGACGAGGACATCACCATCGTGATGGGCGTCAACCAGGACAAGTACGACGCGGCCAACCACCACGTCATCTCGAACGCCTCCTGCACCACCAACTGTGTGGCCCCGATGGCGAAGGTCCTGGACGAGAACTTCGGCATCGTCAAGGGTCTGATGACCACGGTGCACGCGTACACCAACGACCAGCGCATCCTGGACTTCCCGCACAAGGACCTGCGCCGCGCCCGCGCCGCCGCCGAGAACATCATCCCGACCACCACCGGTGCCGCCAAGGCCACCGCCCTGGTCCTGCCGCAGCTCAAGGGCAAGCTGGACGGCCTGGCCATGCGCGTCCCGGTCCCGACCGGCTCGGTCACCGACCTCGTGGTCGAACTCAGCCGCGAGGTCACCAAGGAAGAGGTCAACGCCGCCTTCCAGAAGGCCGCCGAGGGCGAGCTGAAGGGCCTCCTCGACTACACCGAGGACCCGATCGTCTCCTCGGACATCGTCAACGCCCCGGCGTCCTGCACCTTCGACTCCTCCCTGACCATGGTCCAGGAGGGCAAGAACGTGAAGGTCATCGGCTGGTACGACAACGAGTGGGGCTACTCCAACCGTCTCGTGGACCTCACGGCCTTCGTCGGCAACCAGCTCTGATCGCCGAAGACCGCAGCAGTACGACCGTGACATGAGAGCAGGGCTCGGCCAGCGCACCGTCGCGCTGACCGGGCCCTGTCTCGCGCACGGACCACGTCCTCATACGATCAAGGTGCACCACGAGCCCTCCTCAGGAGTCCACTCAATGAAGACGATCGACGAACTTCTCGCCGACGGCGTAAGCGGCAAGCGGGTCTTCGTCCGCGCCGACCTCAATGTGCCGCTGGCCGACGGGACGATCACCGACGACGGCCGCATCCGCGCCGTGCTGCCCACCGTCAAGGCGCTCGCCGACGCGGGCGCCAAGGTGATCGTCGCCTCGCACCTGGGCCGCCCCAAGGGCGCCCCGGACCCCGCCTTCTCGCTGCTGCCCGCAGCCGAGCGCCTCGGTGAACTGCTGGGCGCCCCGGTCGCCTTCGCCCAGGACACGGTCGGCCCCGCCGCCCACGACGCCGTCGACGGCCTTCAGCCCGGCCAGGTCGCCGTCATCGAGAACCTGCGTTTCAACCCCGGCGAGACCGCCAAGGACGACGCCGAGCGCGGCGAGTTCGCGGACCAGTTGGCCGCCCTCGCCGATGTGTACGTCGGCGACGGCTTCGGCGCCGTGCACCGTAAGCACGCCTCCGTCTACGACCTCCCGGCCCGGCTGCCGCACTACGCCGGCTACCTCATCGCCACCGAGGTCGGCGTCCTGAAGAAGCTCACCGAGGACGTCAAGCGCCCCTACGTCGTCGCGCTCGGCGGTGCCAAGGTCTCCGACAAGCTCGCCGTCATCGACCAGCTGCTCGGCAAGGCCGACCGGCTGCTCATCGGCGGCGGCATGGCCTACACCTTCCTCAAGGCCAAGGGCTACGAGGTCGGCATCTCCCTCCTCCAGGAGGACCAGATCCCGGCCGTCATCGAGTACATGGAGCGCGCCGAGAAGCTCGGCGTGGAACTGCTGCTCCCCGTCGACGTCCTGGTCTCCCGGGAGTTCCCGGACCTGAAGACCAAGGCGCCGAGCCAGTACAACACCGTCGACGCGGACAAGATCCCCGCCGACCAGGAGGGCCTGGACATCGGCCCGAGGACCCGGGAGCTGTACGCCTCGAAGCTCGCCGACGCCCAGACCGTGTTCTGGAACGGCCCCATGGGCGTCTTCGAGCACCCGGACTACGCCGAGGGCACCAAGGCGGTCGCCCAGGCGCTCGTAGACTCGAACGGTTTCACCGTCGTCGGCGGCGGTGACTCCGCCGCGGCCGTGCGCACGCTCGGCTTCGACGAGAACGCATTCGGCCACATCTCGACCGGTGGCGGCGCCTCCCTCGAATACCTCGAGGGCAAGACGCTTCCCGGTCTCGCCGCACTGGAGGACTGACCCCGTATGACCACCCGCACGCCGCTGATGGCGGGCAACTGGAAGATGAACCTCAACCACCTCGAGGCCATCGCTCACGTCCAGAAGCTCGCCTTCGCCCTGGCCGACAAGGACTACGAGGCCGTCGAGGTCGCCGTCCTGCCGCCCTTCACCGACCTGCGCTCCGTACAGACGCTGGTCGACGGCGACAAGCTCAAGATCAAGTACGGCGCCCAGGACATCTCGCAGTACGACTCCGGTGCCTACACCGGCGAGATCTCCGGCCCGATGCTGTCCAAGCTGAAGTGCGCCTATGTGGTCATCGGCCACTCCGAGCGCCGCCAGTACCACGCCGAGACCGACGAGATCGTCAACGCCAAGGTCAAGTCCGCCTACAAGCACGGCCTGACCCCGATCCTGTGCGTCGGCGAGGAACTGGACGTCCGCGAGGCGGGCAACCACGTCGCCCACACCCTCGCCCAGGTCGAGGGCGGCCTCAAGGACCTCCCGGCCGAGCAGGCCGAGACGATCGTGATCGCCTACGAGCCCGTGTGGGCCATCGGCACCGGCAAGGTCTGCGGCGCCGACGACGCCCAGGAGGTCTGCGCCGCCATCCGCGCCAAGATCGCCGAGCTGTACTCCCAGGAGGTGGCCGACCAGGTCCGCATCCAGTACGGCGGCTCCGTGAAGTCGGGCAATGTCGCCGAGATCATGGCCAAGGCCGACATCGACGGCGCCCTGGTCGGGGGCGCCTCGCTGGACACCGACGAGTTCGTCAAGATCGTGCGCTTTCGCGATCAGTGACGGGTCGGCTACGCAGGCCATGAGTAGGCGGTAGCCGCGATACGTCGTACTCTTGCGGGGGCACGGCCCAGGTGCTGTGCCCCCGTCGTCCATCCGAATCCGAGGAAGTTGGTCCAGCCGTGGTTTTGGGGTTCTCGATCGCCCTGATCGTCTTCAGCCTGCTGCTGATGCTGCTGGTGCTGATGCACAAGGGAAAGGGCGGCGGCCTCTCCGACATGTTCGGTGGCGGCATGCAGTCCTCCGTCGGCGGCTCCTCGGTCGCCGAGCGCAACCTCGACCGGATCACCGTCGTGATCGGCGTGCTGTGGATCGCGTGCATCGTGGTCCTCGGCATCCTGATGAAGACGAACAGCTGATCCCGGCCTTCCAGGCACACTCATTCCGTACGTTGAGCCCCATGTTCGGTACGCGCTCCCGAGCGCGGCCTATCATGGGGCTTGCGTCTGCGTGCGGGGGCGGTAACTCCCACCACTGGACGCGCGTTGGGCCTTACGTAGACTGAGGCGCTCGCAGCGAAGCGGTACGCCGACTCGCTTCGCGGCACCATCACGCAGGGAGTTACGACCGTGGCAAGTGGCAACGCGATCCGAGGAAGCCGGGTCGGGGCGGGGCCGATGGGCGAGGCCGAGCGCGGCGAGTCCGCACCGCGGCTGCGCATCTCCTTCTGGTGCTCCAACGGGCACGAGACCCAGCCGAGCTTCGCCAGCGACGCACAGGTCCCCGACACCTGGGACTGCCCGCGCTGTGGCTTTCCGGCCGGCCAGGACCGGGACAACCCGCCGGACCCGCCGCGCACCGAGCCGTACAAGACGCACCTCGCGTATGTACGGGAGCGGCGCAGCGACGCGGACGGCGAGGCGATCCTCGCCGAGGCACTCGCCAAACTGCGCGGTGAGATCTAGACGTTGAGGCCCGGCCGGGCACCCTCGGGTGCCCGGCCGGAGCCGTATCCGCCGCTCGCTCCCGATCGATTGTCAGTGGCACCCTCTACGGTTCTCGTGAAGGCGACGACCGCGAGGGGGAGTTGTGACGACGGTGGCGGCGGGGGAGATGCGGGCGCCCGCGTGGCGCGGGGGTTTCGGGCGGCTGTGGAGTGCCGCCGTGCTGTCCCGCTTCGGTGACGCGCTGCGCACCGCCGCCCTGCCGCTGCTCGCCGCCTCGCTGACCGACCGGCCCCTGCTCATCGCCACCGTGTCCGCCTGCGGCTATCTGCCCTGGATCCTCTTCGGGTTGTGCGGCGGGGCGATCGCCGACCGGGTCGACCAGCGGCGCGCCATGTGGACCGTGGACACGGTACGAGGAGTGCTGGTCGCCGCCTTCGCGGTGGCCGTCGCCCTCGGACACGCCTCGATCGCGCTGCTCGTCGCGCTGGCCTTCACCCTGACCACGCTCCAGACCCTCTTCGACAACGCCTCCACCGCCCTGCTGCCCGCCTTGGTCGGTCCCGAGGCCCTGGGTAGCGCCAACGCCCGGCTGATGACCGGGCAGATGATCGCGGGCGGGCTGTTCGGGGCGCCCGTCGTGCCGGTGCTGCTCGCCGCGGGGGCCGCCGCGCCCTTCCTGGCCGACGCGGGCACCTTCCTGCTGGCCGCCGCGCTGGTCGCCTCCCTGCGCACCGGTGCGCCCGAGCGGGCCTCGAGGCCGGCGGGCAGCACCCTGCGCCGGGAGATCGCCACCGGAGTGCGCACCCTGTGGCAGGACCGGCCGCTGCGCGGACTGTGTGCCGCCACGGCGCTGTGCAACATCGGAATGGGCGCCCTGATCGCCACCCTGGTCGTCCTCGTGACCGGCTGGCTGCACGCGGGCACCGCCGGTTATGCGGCGGCCACCACCGCGTACGCCGTCGGCGGCCTGGCCGGAGGCGCGGCGAACCGGCGGCTCACGGCCGCGCTCGGCCCGGTGCGCACCGTCCTGCTCGCCGGTACGGCACAGACCGCGACGCTCGTCGTCATGGGCTCCGTGCCCAGCCTGACCGCCCTGATGGCGGCCATGGCGGCCTTCGGGTTCATGGGGATGCTGTGGAACGTCAACAGCACCACCCTGATGCAGCAGCGCAGTCCGGCCGGCGCCCTCGGCCGGATCAGCTCCGCCTTCCGCACCCTGGGCGTCGCCGGGGCCCCGCTGGGCGCCCTGCTCGGCGGGGCCGCGGCCACCGCCTGGGGCCGGGGCACACCGGCCCTGCTCGCGGCCGCCTTCTTCGTCCTCTCCGTCCTCGCCCTGATACCGGCCGCCCGGCCGGACGCACCCGTCGCCGCGCCGGGGGACGGCGCCACGACGGCTCGTGTCCCCGGGTGATCAATTAGGTTGGAACAGCTGGGACAGGCACGAAAGAAGGCGGAAGTCGGAAATGAACGCAGACGGCCGTACCAGGCTCGACCAGACGCCCGAGTGGACCGCTCTCGCGGGGCACCGGGAGGAGCTGGCCGACACCCATCTGAGGGATCTGTTCGCCGCCGACCCCGAGCGCGGCACCGGGTACACGCTGCGGGCCGGTGATCTCTACATCGACTACAGCAAGCACCTGGTCACCGGCGAGACGCTGCGGCTGCTGCGCGAGCTGGCCGCGGCGACGGACGTGTTCGGGCTGCGGGACGCCATGTTCCGCGGCGAGAAGATCAACGTCACCGAGGACCGGGCGGTGCTGCACACCGCGCTGCGCGCGCCCCGGGACGCGGTGATCGAGGTCGACGGCGAGAACGTGGTGCCGAAGGTGCACGCCGTCCTCGACAAGATGACCGACTTCGCGGAGCGGGTGCGCTCCGGTGCCTGGACCGGGCACACGGGCAAGCGGATCCGCAATGTCGTCAACATCGGTATCGGCGGCTCCGACCTCGGGCCCGCGATGGCGTACGAGGTGCTTCGCAGCTTCGCGGACCGTGATCTGACGGTCCGTTTCGTGTCGAACGTGGACGGGGCCGACCTGCACGAGGCCACCCGCGACCTGGACCCGGCCGAGACGCTGTTCATCATCGCCTCCAAGACCTTCACCACCATCGAGACGATCACCAACGCCACCTCCGCGCGCACCTGGCTGCTGGCCGCGCTCGGTGACGACGCCGCGGTGGCCAGGCATTTCGTGGCGCTGTCCACCAACGCGGAGAAGGTCACCGCGTTCGGTATCGACCCGGACAACATGTTCGAGTTCTGGGACTGGGTCGGCGGCCGCTACTCGTACGACTCCGCGATCGGCCTCTCCCTGATGATCGCCATCGGCCCGGACCGGTTCCGGGAGATGCTGGACGGCTTCCGGCTGATGGACGAGCATTTCCGCACCGCGCCCGCCGAGGCCAACGCCCCGCTGCTGCTGGGCCTGCTGGGCATCTGGTACGGCAACTTCCACGACGCCCAGTCGCACGCCGTACTGCCGTACAGCCACTATCTGTCCAGGTTCACCGCGTACCTCCAGCAGCTGGACATGGAGTCCAACGGCAAGTACGTGGCGCGGGACGGCAAGCAGGTCGACTGGGGGACCGGGCCGGTCGTGTGGGGTACGCCGGGCACCAACGGGCAGCACGCGTACTACCAGTTGATCCACCAGGGCACCAAGCTGATCCCGGCCGACTTCATCGGCTTCGCCGAGCCGGTGGCCGAGCTGAGCGGTGAACTGAAGGCGCAGCATGATCTGTTGATGGCCAACTTCTTCGCCCAGACCCAGGCGCTGGCCTTCGGCAAGAGCGCCGAGGAGGTCCGTGCGGAGGGCGTGCCCGAGGAGCTGGTGCCGCACAAGACCTTCCAGGGCAACCGGCCCACGACCACCGTCCTGGCGAGGAAGCTGACCCCGTCCGTGCTGGGCCAGTTGATCGCGCTGTACGAGCACAAGGTGTTCGTCCAGGGCGCCGTGTGGGACATCGACTCCTTCGACCAGTGGGGCGTGGAGCTGGGCAAGGTCCTCGCCAAGCGCGTCGAACCCGCCCTCACCGAGGGCGCGGAGGTGCCCGGCCTCGACGCCTCGACGAAGGCGCTGGTCGCCACGTACCGGGAGCTGCGCGGCCGCGGCTGAGACGGCCGCGGCTGACAAGCGCGGGGAGCGCGGGGCATCGGGCGGTCCGCCGACCGGTGTCCCGTACACTCCGATGATCATGAAAGACGCTACTCGGGGGAGTGTGCAGTGGCACGGGGGAACCGGGCGCCGGGCGCCCAGGGCGGGCGCAACTATCTGAAGGCCCATCACGCGGCCTGGGCGGTGTTCCATCCCGCCTGGATACCGGAACCGCTCGATCCGGGCGTCGAGCGGCTCAAGCGGATCCGGGTGGCCGCGGGCACGGTCGCCGCCGTCGGCGTCTACACCTTCGTGGAGGGTGGTTTCGCCGTCGCGGAGATGCTGGAGAACCTGCTGGTCGCCTGTGGGGTCCTGCTGGTGATCGCCCCGCTGACGGCCGGGGTGATGCTCTGGATCTGGCGGCGCGGCGGGAGCCTGCGCACCCTGCGCCCGCCGCTGCTGCGGGCTCTGGGACTGCTGCTCACCTTCGTGGCCGCGGCCGTCCTGACCCTGTTTCTGCTCCAGAACAGCGGCCGGACGGACATGGGTCTGCTGGTCCTCCCGGTGGGCCTGCTGACGCTGTGGCTGATCTGGTTCGTCGGCGCCGGGGCCCTGCGTGTCACCGGGAACTTCTTCGGCACGGCCGCCGTGCACCGCGGTCTGCCGCCGCTGCTCGCCATCGTCACCACCTGGCTGATGGCCCTGCCCGACCTGTTCACCGGCGATCTGCACGGCCTCGGGCTCACCCTCGGCATCGTCTTCATCCTCGGCGCTCCGCTGACGGTCACCGGTATCGCGCTGTACGAACTGGCCGTCCTGAGGCGGCGGTTCGGCATACGGCTGGCGGACCATCCGGCGCTGCACCTCGGCGGGACACCGTACGACTCCCGGTACGCGTACGGCCGCTGAGCCCCGAAACGGGAGACGGCGGGGAACATCGGCCCCCGCCGTCTCCTCCGCCTACCCGTCAACCGACGTCACACCGACGTCACGGGGACGCCGGTGGATACAGCGAGCGCGGCAGCTGGGAGGCCGCCGCCGAGTCCAGCAGCCACAGGGTGCGGCTCCGGCCGCGGGCGCCCGCCGCCGGGGCCTGGATCTCACCCGCGCCGGACAGGGCGATGGCCGCCGCCTCCGCCTTGTCCTCGCCCGCCGCGAGCAGCCAGACCTCACGGGCCGAGCGGATCGCGGGCAGGGTGAGCGAGATCCGGGTCGGCGGCGGCTTGGGCGCGCCGTGCACGCCCACCACCGTGCGCTCGGTCTCCCGTACGGCCGGCAGCTCCGGGAAGAGCGAGGCCACATGGGTGTCCGGGCCGACGCCCAGCATCAGCACGTCGAAGGTGGGCACCGAGCCGTGGTTCTCCGGCCCGGCCGCCTTCGCCAGCTCCGCCGCGTACGCCTCGGCCGCCGCCTCGACGTCCGTGCCGTACGGCCCGTCGGAGGCGGGCATGGCGTGCACGCGCGCCGGGTCCAGCGGGACGGAGTCCAGCAGGGCCGCGCGTGCCTGGGTGACATTGCGCTCCGGGTCGCCCTCGGGCAGATAGCGCTCGTCGCCCCACCAGAGATCGAGCCGGGTCCAGTCCACCGCGTCCCGGGCCGGTGCCCCGGCCAGCGCGGCCAGCAGACCGTTGCCGTTGCGGCCGCCGGTGAGGACCACGGACGCGGTGCCCCGGGAGGCCTGCGCGTCCACGATCTTCGTGATCAGGCGGGCCGCGGCGGCCTGGGCCATCAGTTCCTTGTCGCGGTGGACGACCAGCTGAGGGGTGCTCACTTCGCCGACGCCTTCCTGGAGGGTGCCTTCTTCGCGGCCCGGGACGACGTCGTCTTCTTCGCGGGCGCCTTGGCCGCCTCGGCGGAGGCCGGCTTCGTCCCGTCCGAGGAAGCCGAGGCCCGGGTCGAACCCGAACCCGAAGCCGAACCCGAATCCGGGGTCGAAGCCGAAGCCTCCTGCTCCGGAACCGTGTCCAACCGGTCCACCCCGTACCGCAGCGCCGACGCGTAGGTGTCGTCCGGGTCCAGCCGGCGCAGCTCCTCCGCGATCAGCTCGGCGGTGTCGCGCCGCTTGAGCGCCACCGCGCGGGCCGGCTGCCCCTTGATGGACAGGGTGGCCAGCGAGCCGTCCGCGCGGTCCAGGGTGATCGGGCCGCAGGTGGTGTCCATGCGGACGCCGGTCAGACCGGGCCCCGCGGACGGAGAGCGCCGGACCGGTACGTCCAGCCGGTCCGCGAGCCACATCGCCAGCAGCTCGCAGCTCGGGTTGAACGCCTCGCCCTCCACCTCGACCGCCTGCACCCGGCAGTCGACCTGGTCCAGGGCGGCCGCCAGCATCGAACGCCAGGGCGTGATCCGGGTCCAGGACAGATCGGTGTCGCCGGGGGTGTAGGCGTCGGCGCGGGCCGCGAGTTCCCGCACCGGCTCCTCGGCGGCGTAGGTGTCGGTGACCCGGCGCTGGGCCAGCGCGCCCAGCGGGTCCTTCGCCGGGTCCAGCGGGGCGTTCACCGGCCACCACACGACGACCGGGGCGTCCGGCAGCAGCAGCGGCAGCACGACCGAGTCGGCGTGCTGGGACACCTCGCCGTACAGCCGCAGGATGACCGTCTCGCCGGTGCCCGCCTCCGCGCCCACCCGCACCTCGGCGTCGAGGCGCGAGGTGGTGCGGTCGCGCGGGCTGCGGGAGATCCGCTTGATGACCACCAGCGTGCGCGAGGGGTGCTCGCGCGAGGCGTCGCTGGCGGCCTTCAGGGCGTCGTACGCGTTCTCCTCGTCGGTGACGATGACGAGGGTCAGGACCATGCCGACGGCGGGGGTGCCGATGGCCCGACGCCCCTGCACGAGCGCCTTGTTGATCTCGCCGGCGGTGGTGTCGGTCAGGTCTATCTTCATGGCCTGCGCCAGCTCCGTCCGTCTCGTGCCAGCATCTCGTCCGCCTCGGCGGGGCCCCAGGTGCCCGAGGGGTACTGCGCGGGCCTGCCGTGCCTGTCCCAGTACTGCTCGATCGGGTCGAGGATCTTCCAGGACAGCTCGACCTCCTCCGTGCGCGGGAAGAGGTTGGCGTCGCCGAGCAGCACGTCCAGGATGAGCCGCTCGTACGCCTCCGGGCTGGACTCCGTGAACGACTCGCCGTAGGCGAAGTCCATGGACACGTCCCGGATCTCCATCGAGGTGCCCGGCACCTTGGAGCCGAAGCGGACCGTGATGCCCTCGTCCGGCTGGACGCGGATCACGATCGCGTTCTGGCCCAGCTCCTCCGTCGCCGTGTGGTCGAAGGGGGAGTGCGGGGCCCGCTGGAAGACGACGGCGATCTCCGTCACCCGGCGGCCGAGCCGCTTGCCGGTGCGCAGATAGAAGGGGACGCCCGCCCAGCGGCGGTTGTCGATGCCCACCTTGATCGCCGCGTACGTGTCGGTCTTCGACTTCGGGTCGATGCCCTCCTCTTCGAGGTAGCCGATGACCTTCTCGCCGCCCTGCCAGCCCGCCGCGTACTGTCCGCGCACGGTGCCCTTGCCCAGGTCCTTCGGCAGCCGTACGGCGCCGAGCACCTTGGTCTTCTCCGCGGCCAGCGCCTGCGCGTCGAAGGAGGCGGGCTCCTCCATCGCGGTCAGCGCGAGCAGCTGGAGCAGGTGGTTCTGGATGACGTCACGGGCGGCGCCGATGCCGTCGTAGTAGCCGGCCCGGCCGCCGATGCCGATGTCCTCGGCCATGGTGATCTGGACATGGTCCACGAAGGAGCGGTTCCAGATCGGCTCGAACATCGTGTTGGCGAAGCGCAGCGCCAGGATGTTCTGGACGGTCTCCTTGCCGAGATAGTGGTCGATCCGGAAGACCTGGTCCGGGGCGAACACCTCGTGCACGATGGCGTTCAGTTCCTCGGCCGACTTCAGATCGTGTCCGAACGGCTTCTCGATGACCGCGCGCCGCCAGGAACCGCCGGACTGGTCGGCGAGTCCGTGCTTCTTCAGCTGCTGGATGACCACCGGGAAGGAGCGCGGCGGCACCGACAGGTAGAAGGCGAAGTTGCCGCCCGTGCCCTGCGCCTTGTCCAGCTCCTCGATGGTGGAGCGCAGCCGCTCGAACGCCTCGTCGTCGTCGAAGGTGCCCTGCACGAAGCGCATCCCCTGGATGAGCTGCTGCCAGACCTCCTCGCGGAACGGCGTACGGGCGTGCGCCTTGACGGCGTCGTGGACCTCCTGCGCGAAGTCCTCGTTGGCCCACTCGCGGCGGGCGAAGCCCACCAGCGAGAAGCCCGGCGGCAGCAGACCCCGGTTGGCGAGGTCGTACACCGCGGGCATCAGCTTCTTGCGCGACAGGTCGCCCGTGACCCCGAAGATGACCAGACCCGACGGCCCCGCGATACGCGGGAGCCGTCGGTCGGCCGGGTCACGGAGCGGGTTCGCTCCGGATCCCGAAACGGGTGACAAGTCAGCCCTCCGAAGGGGCGAGGCGCTCGAGCTCCGCCTGGGTGGACTTCAGCAGGTCGTTCCAGGACGTCTCGAACTTCTCGACGCCCTCGTCCTCCAGCACCTGTACGACCTCGTCGTACGAGATGCCGATCTTCTCCAGCGCGTCCAGGTCGGCGCGGGCCCCGGCGTAGGTGCCGGTGATCGCGTCGCCGCGGATCTCGCCGTGGTCGTCGGTGGCCTCCAGGGTGGCCTCCGGCATGGTGTTGACCGTGTTCGGCGCGACCAGTTCCTCGACGTACATGGTGTCCTTGTACGCCGGGTCCTTCACACCGGTGGAGGCCCACAGCGGACGCTGCTTGTTGGCGCCCGCGTTCTCCAGCGCGTTCCAGCGGTCGGAGGAGAAGACCTCCTCGTACGCCTGGTAGGCGAGGCGCGCGTTGGCCACACCGGCCTTGCCGCGCAGCGCCTTGGCCTCGTCGGTGCCCATCTCGTCGATACGGCGGTCGATCTCGGTGTCCACCCGGGACACGAAGAAGGACGCCACCGAGTGGATCTTCGACAGGTCCAGGCCGCGCTCCTTGGCCTTCTCCAGACCGGAGAGGTAGGCGTCCATGACCAGGCGGTAGCGCTCCAGGGAGAAGATCAGCGTGACGTTGACGCTGATGCCCAGGCCGATGACCTCGGTGATCGCCGGCAGACCGCCCTGGGTGGCCGGGATCTTGATCAGGGTGTTGGGGCGGTCCACCAGCCAGGCCAGCTGCTTGGCCTCGGCGACGGTCGCCTTGGTGTTGTGCGCGAGGCGGGGGTCCACCTCGATGGAGACCCGGCCGTCCTGGCCGTCCGTGGCGTCGAAGACCGGGCGCAGGATGTCGGCGGCGTCGCGGACGTCCGCCGTGGTGATCATGCGGATGGCCTCTTCGACGGTGACCTTGCGGGCGGCGAGGTCGGAGACCTGGAGGTCGTATCCGTCGCCCCCCGAGATCGCCTTCTGGAAGATCGTCGGGTTCGTGGTGACGCCCACGACGTGCTGCTGGTCGATCAGCTCGGCGAGGTTGCCGGACGTGATCCGCTTGCGCGACAGGTCGTCCAGCCAGATCGCGACGCCTTCGTCGGAGAGGCGCTTGAGTGCGTCTGTCATGGAATTACATCTCCTACGTGTCGTATATGAGCGTCAGCGCTGGGCGGCGGCGATGGATTCCCGGGCCTTCGCGGCCACGTTCTCGGCGGTGAAGCCGAACTCCTGGAAGAGCACCTTGCCGTCGGCGGACGCACCGAAGTGCTCCAGGGAGACGATGCGGCCGGCGTCCCCGACGTACTTGTGCCACGTCAGCCCGATGCCCGCCTCCACAGAGACACGGGCCTTCACGGACGGCGGCAGCACGGAGTCCCGGTACCCCTGGTCCTGCTGCTCGAACCACTCGACCGAGGGCATGGACACGACGCGCGTCGGAACGCCGTCGGCCTGGAGCCGCTCACGCGCCTCGACGGCCACGTGCACCTCGGAACCGGTGGCGATCAGGATGACCTCCGGCTCGCCGCCCTCGGCCTCGAACAGGACGTAACCGCCCTTCGCGGCGTCCTCGTTCGGCTCGTACGTCGGCACGCCCTGGCGGGTCAGCGCGAAGCCGTGCGGCTGGCCCTTGCCGAACTCCTTGGTGTAGCGCTTGAGGACCTCGCGCCAGGCGATCGCGGTCTCGTTGGCGTCGGCCGGGCGGATGATGTTCAGGCCCGGGATGGCGCGCAGCGAGGCCAGGTGCTCGACCGGCTGGTGGGTGGGGCCGTCCTCGCCCAGGCCGATGGAGTCGTGCGTCCACACGAACGTCACCGGCAGGTGCATCAGGGCCGACAGGCGCACGGCGTTGCGCATGTAGTCGGAGAAGACGAGGAAGGTGCCGCCGTAGACACGGGTGTTGCCGTGCAGCGTGATGCCGTTCAGCTCGGCGCCCATGGAGTGCTCGCGGATGCCGAAGTGGATCGTACGGCCGTACGGGTCGGCCTCCGGCAGCGGGTTGCCCTCGGGCAGGAAGGAGCTGGACTTGTCGATCGTGGTGTTGTTCGAGCCGGCGAGGTCGGCTGAGCCGCCCCACAGCTCGGGGATCACCGGGCCGAGCGCCTGGAGCACCTTGCCGGAGGCGGCACGGGTGGCGACCGACTTGCCGGGCTCGAAGACCGGGATCTTCTCCTCCCAGCCGGTGGGCAGCTCGCCCGCCGCGATGCGGTCGAACTCGGCGGCGCGCTCGGGGTTGTCGTCCCGCCACACCTGGAGGGCCTTCTCCCACTCGGCCTTCGCGCGGGCGCCGCGCTCCAGGGCCTTGCGGGTGTGCGTGATCACGTCGTCCTCGACGGCGAAGGACTGCTCCGGGTCGAAGCCGAGGACGCGCTTGGTGGCCGCGACCTCGTCCGCGCCGAGCGCCGAGCCGTGCGCGGCCTCGGTGTTCTGCGCGTTCGGGGCCGGCCAGGCGATGATCGAGCGCATCGCGATGAAGGAGGGCCGGTCGGTGACCTGCTTGGCCGCCTGGATCGCGGCGAAGATCGCCGCCGGGTCCAGGTCGCCGTCCGCCTTCGGCTGCACGCGCTGCACATGCCAGCCGTACGCCTCGTAGCGCTCGGCGGTGTCCTCGGAGACGGCCGTCTCGGTGTCGCCCTCGATCGAGATGTGGTTGTCGTCCCACAGCAGGATCAGATTGCCGAGCTTCTGGTGGCCGGCCAGCGAGGACGCCTCGGCGGAGATGCCCTCCTGGAGGCAGCCGTCACCGGCGATGCAGTAGATGAAGTGGTCGAACGGCGACTCGCCCTGGGCGGCCTCCGGGTCGAACAGACCGCGCTCGTAGCGGGCGGCCATCGCCATGCCCACCGCGTTGGCCACACCCTGGCCCAGCGGGCCCGTGGTGGTCTCGACGCCCTTGGTGTGTCCGTACTCCGGGTGACCCGGGGTCTTGGAGCCCCAGGTGCGGAAGGACTCCAGGTCCGCCAGCTCCAGGCCGAAGCCGGCCAGGTAGAGCTGGGTGTAGAGGGTCAGGGAGGAGTGGCCGGCGGACAGCACGAAGCGGTCGCGCCCCACCCACTCCGGGTCGGCCGGGTCGTGCCGCATCACCTTCTGGAAGAGGGTGTAGGCGGCGGGGGCCAGGCTCATCGCCGTACCGGGATGGCCGTTGCCGACCTTCTGTACGGCGTCGGCGGCCAGGACTCGGGCGGTGTCCACGGCCCGCTGGTCCAGGTCGGTCCACTCAAGGTCTGTGGTGGTCGGCTTGGTGCTCACCCTGGGTCAGGGCTCCTCTCCACATGTCGGTCGCCGGTCTTCGGGGCACGTGCCCACCCGGCCGCCCGGCGTGCTTCTGCCCGCCGGACGTTGTCGAGCCTACCCTCGTAAGGACGTGCGTTTTCGCGGGTGATTCCAGACTGCCGGGCATCGACGGGATCCGCCTCCCGACTGGGCGAGACGGCATTTGGCACATGAATAAAGAGGCGCTCATCTGACCGCTCAAAAGAGTGGTGGGGGCCCTCTTCTGCGATCTTCGGCGAGCGGTGTTCCGAGAGGTACCGGGGACGCCCCGCGGGGGCCCGTCCGTGTGACCGCCAACACGACCCCACCCCCGCGAAGGCCGGGGTATGGGCAACGTCTAAAGTGGCGTGGTACGCGCGAGCCCTTCATGAAAACCTCATCCGGGGGAGGCTCGCTGGGATGTCTCTGTCAGGGGTGTGCGTGACGGCCGTCGAATCCCGTCCAGCTGCCGTGCTCGGTGGTACGAGCCCGAGCCCGGCCCACCGGCCGTTCGGGGCCCGTGCCAAGGCATTCGTGGCGCTGACCAAGCCGCGGATCATCGAGCTGCTGCTCATCACCACCGTGCCGGTGATGTTCCTGGCCCAGCAGGGCGTGCCCGATCTGAAGCTGGTGCTGTTGACCTGCCTCGGCGGTTATCTCTCCGCGGGCGGCGCCAACGCGCTCAACATGTACATCGACCGCGACATCGACGCCGTCATGGACCGCACCGCGCAGCGGCCGCTGGTGACCGGCATGGTCAGCCCGCGCGAGTGCCTGGCCTTCGGCATCGCCCTCGGGGTCGTCTCCACGCTGCTCTTCGGGCTGACCGTCAACTGGCTGAGCGCCTGGCTTTCGCTCGGCGCGCTGCTCTTCTATGTCGTCGTCTACACGATGATCCTCAAGCGCCGCACCGCGCAGAACATCGTGTGGGGCGGCATCGCGGGCTGTCTGCCGGTGCTGATCGGCTGGTCCGCGGTCACGGACTCGATGTCCTGGGCGCCGATCATCCTCTTCCTGGTGATGTTCTTCTGGACGCCGCCGCACTACTGGCCGCTGTCCATGAAGGTCAAGGACGACTACGCGCGCGCCGGTGTGCCGATGCTCCCGGTGGTCGCCTCCAACAAGGTCGTGGCCCGGCAGATCGTCGTCTACAGCTGGGTGATGGTCGTCGTCTCGCTGCTGCTCACCCCGCTGGGGTACACGGGCTGGTTCTACACGGTGGTGGCCCTCGCGGCCGGCGGCTTCTGGCTGTGGGAGGCGCACGGGCTCCAGAACCGGGCGAAGGCCGAGGTCACCGGCGCGAAGCTCAAGGAGATGCGGCTGTTCCACTGGTCGATCACCTATGTGTCGATCCTCTTCGTCGCCGTCGCCGTGGACCCGTTCCTGCGCTGACGCACCTTCTTCTTCCGCAGGCGTTCTCGACGGGAGGGGCGCGTGGTCAAGGCCACGCACCCCTCCCGTCGCCGTTTGATCTACTCGTCGGTAGCATCCAGGCATGGCAGACACGCAGCAGGTTGACGCGAAGGCGGAGCGCACGGTGGCCCGGCTCGCCCAGAGGATCAGCGCCTTCTCCAAGGCCCACGGCGGTGCGGAGGGGCAGGTGGCGTACATCGGGGAGCGCGGGGCGCGGATCGTGCTCGTCGGTGAGGACGGCGGCTGGGGCGATGTGGTGGCCCCCTCCTACGCGATCGCCGAGCAGGCGGTGGCGAAGGCCGGGATCACCCGGCACGAGGCGTTTGACGGGGAGTTCGCGGCGAAGGTGACGACCGGGCCGTACGAGTGGAAGCGGATGGCGGGGATCCAGCTCGGAGGCTGATCCCCCCGGTCACGGGAGCGCCGCGGCGCGCGCCCGCGCGGCGGGGCCGTATGCCTCGGAACCGTATGCCGAATACCGCCCCGCGCGCCCGGGGCAGGCGCCACACTGAGCGGCATGCGGACGGAAGCCCTGATCGGATGTTTTCTCGATGCCCTCACACCGTTGCGCCCCCGTGCCGTCTGGGCGCACGGCTCGCTCGCCGGCGGTGACTACCAGGAGGGCCGCAGCGATCTCGATCTGATCGCGGTGCTTCCGGCGCCGCCGGGCCTGCAGACCGCCCGAAAGGTCGTGTCCCTGCATTGGCGGCTGCGCCGGGAGCCGCTCGCCGCGAAGCTGCACTGCAGCTATCTCGCCCCGGCCGATCTCGACGATCCGGGCCGGGCGCATCTCACCTGGGCGCACGGCCATGTGCTGCGCCGCCCGGTCACCCCCGTCACCCGGCGCGAGCTGCACGCCTTCGGCCGGGTGCTGCACGGGGAGACACCGGCGCGCCTCTTACCGCCGGTTCCGGATCAAAACCTGCGCGCGTTCGTCGTGGCGGACCAGCGGGACTTCTGGCGGCCCGCCGTGGACAAGGCCCGGCTGTGGCGCCAGGACGTCTGGGTCGACCTCGGGCTGCTGACCTTCGCCCGGGCCACCGTGACCCTGCGCGAGGGACGGCTGATCTCCAAGCGGGAGGCCCTGGCCGAGCTGCCGGACCTCGGCGCGCCCGGCGAGGTCGTCGAGGACATCACCCGCAGGCGGTACGAGGACCCGGCTCCGGTGGGTGACGACGCCTGGCTCACCCGGCGCGCCGCGCTGACCCGGGCCTACCTGGGCCCGGCGATCGACGCGCTGGTCGCCGGGCACGGGTGAGCGAGGCGCCCGCAGGGGGGCGCGTCAGGCGTTCGTGACAACCGTGGCCCCGGCCGCGGGCTCGGGTACATCCAGCTCCGTCTCCGGGCGCTCGCGGAGCGCCAGCAGGACCCGCAGGACGCCGATCCACACCAGGCAGGAGCCGAGCATGTGGACGCCGACCAGCAGCTCGGGCAGGTGCGTGAAGTACTGCACGTAGCCGATGACGCCCTGGCTCAGCAGGATCAGGAACAGCTCCCGGGTGCGGGCCAGCGGGCCGTGCGGGGCGTCGACGGCCTTGAGGATGAACCACAGGGCGAACGTCAGCGTCACCACGATCCACGCGAGCACCGCGTGCAGCTTGGCCACGGTCTCCCAGTCGATCGGGATCCGCTGCACATCGCTGGAGTCGCCCGCGTGCGGGCCCGCGCCGGTGACCACGGTGCCGACCGCGATCAGCAGCACGGCCGCGACCACCAGGAACCAGACCAGCTGCACCACCGCCTTGCCGACCAGCGGCCGGGGCGCGGCGTCGCCCTCCCGGGTGCGCTGCCACATCACCACGGCGACCGCGATCAGCGCGGTCGCCAGCAGGAAGTGCGCGGCGACGGTGTACGGGTTGAGGCCGACCAGCACCACGATCCCGCCGAGCACCGCGTTGCCCATCACCAGCCAGAACTGCGCCCAGCCGAGCCGGGTCAGACTGCGCCGGTACGGCTTCTCGGAGCGGGCGGCGGTGATCGCCCAGCCGACCGCCGCGCACAGCACGTAGGTCAGCATGCGATTGCCGAACTCGATGGCGCTGTGATAGCTCAGCGCCTGTGTCGGCGTCAGGGAGCCGTTGGTGCACTCGGGCCAGGTCGGGCAGCCGAGGCCCGAGCTGGTCAGCCGTACGGCGCCGCCGGTGACGACGATCACCACCGACATCACGAGCGCGATGAGGGCCGCCCGCTGCGCGGTCCCCGGCTCCGGGGTCCAGCGGTCGGCGATGAAGGCGAGCGGATTACGCAGGGCCGCTACGGCGTCGGCGCGGTTCAGCTTTGGCACGCCCACCATCGTAGGCCGCCGCTTGTGCACGCTTTCACGAGGGTCCCGTACCGGCGCCGTGTCGCCGCTCACCTCCCGGCCGCCCGCCCCTGCGGACGGCCCCCGCTCACTCCCAGCGGAAGAACTTCCCCGCCGCCGCGAGCCCCACGACCGCCCACACCGCGAGGATCCCCAGATCGCCCCAGGGCATCCCGGCGCCGTGCTGGAGCACGTCCCGCAGGCCGTCGGAGAGGGCGGAGATGGGCAGCAGGCCGAGGATGTGCTGTCCGGCCGGGCCGAACTTGTCCAGCGGCACGATGACCCCGCCGCCGACCAGCAGCAGCAGGAACACCAGGTTGGCCGCGGCCAGCGTCGCCTCCGCCTTCAGGGTGCCGGCCATCAGCAGGCCGAGCCCGGAGAAGGCGGCGGTGCCGAGGATCAGCAGGAGGAGTACGGCGGCCGGGTCGCCGTGCGGGGACCAGCCGAGCGCGAGCGCGATCACCGTCAGCAGGATCACCTGGAGCACCTCGGTGACCAGCACGGACGCGGTCTTCGCGGCCATCAGGCCCCAGCGCGGCAGCGGCGAGGCGGCGAGCCGCTTGAGCACGCCGTAGCGGCGCTCGAAGCCGGTGGCGATGGCCTGCCCGGTGAACGCGGTCGACATCACGGCGAGGGCGAGGACGCCCGGCGCGAGGAAGTCGACGGCCTTGCCCTTGCCGGTGTCCACGATGTCCACGGAGCTGAACAGCACCAGCAGCAGGGTCGGGATGACGACCGTCAGCAGCAGCTGCTCGCCGTTGCGCAGCAGCATCCTGGCCTCCAGGGCCGCCTGTGCCGCGATCATGCGGGGCAGGGGCGCGGCCCCCGGCTCGGGCGCGTACGTACCGGGCGCGGTGGTCATGAGCGCAGCTCCTTGCCGGTCAGCTCGAGAAAGACGTCTTCCAGGGTGTGCCGTTCGACCGAGATGCGGTCCGGCATCACCCCGTGCTGGGCGCACCAGGAGGTCACGGTGGCCAGCAGCTGCGGGTCGACCTTGCCGACGACGCGGTAGGCGCCCGGGGTCAGCTCGGCGGCCGTGCAGCCGTCCGGGAGCGCCTTGAGCAGCGAGCCGACGTCGAGTCCGGGGCGGCCGGAGAAGCGCAGGGTGTTCTCGGCGCCGCCCTTGCACAGCTGCTCCGGGGAGCCCTGGGCGATGACCTTGCCGCCGTCGATGATCGCGACGTCGTCGGCGAGTTCCTCGGCCTCGTCCATGTGGTGCGTGGTGAGGATCACCGACACGCCGTCGGTCCGCAGGTCCCGCACCAGGTCCCAGGTGGCCCGGCGGGCCTGCGGGTCGAGGCCCGCGGTCGGCTCGTCCAGGAAGACCAGTTCCGGGCGGCCGACGACGGCCATGGCGAGCGCGAGGCGCTGCTGCTGGCCGCCGGAGAGGCGGCGGTAGGAGGTACGGCCGCAGCTGCCGAGGCCGAGCCGTTCGATCAGGGCGGCCACGTCCAGCGGGTGGGCGTGCAGCTTGGCGACGTGGCGCAGCATCTCGTCCGCGCGGGCGCCGGAGTACACGCCGCCGGACTGGAGCATCACGCCGATCCGGGGCCGCAGCTCGGCCGACTGCCGCACGGGGTCGAGGCCCAGGACTCGCACCGTGCCGGAATCCGGCTTCCGGTACCCCTCGCAGGTCTCGACCGTCGTCGTCTTGCCGGCGCCGTTGGGTCCGAGCACGGCGGTCACACCGGCCGCGGCCTCCAGGTCGAGGCCGTTCACCGCGGTCTTCGTGCCGTACCGCTTCACCAGGGCCCGGACCTGGACGACAGGCTCACTTCGCATGGGACCTGAGTCTAGGGAGAGCGCGCGCCGATCAGTCGCGGGGGTGCGGGAACTCCCGTACGGGGGGCCGTCGCGCCGCCAGCCACCCCTCGGCGTAGGCCACGGCGTCCGCCACCGGGAACAGCCGGGCGTCGGCCGCGCCCACCGCGCCGCGCAGGACGGGACGCTCCCGCTCGAAGTCGCGGCCCAGCTCCTCGAAGGGCTCGGAGCTGATCGACACCTCGGTGACCGTCTCCCAGCCGCCGCCGGGCGCGGGCCGGCCGACCCGGACGAGCGGACCGGGCGGCCGGTACTCGGCCAGGTGGAAGGCGGTGCAGGCGCCGTAGCCCGCGCCGAGCAGCAGCACCCGGGCGCCCAGCTCCTCCAGGCGGGCCAGGGGGCTTCGCTCGCCGAGCCGGCAGTCGGGGGCGTGGCCGCCGGTGATCTCCCGCGCGCGGGGGCCGACGGCCGCGAAGGAGGTCTGCGGATGGGCGCTGCGCAGGGCACCCGGCCAGGTGCGCACCGTCTCCGGGATCACCCCGACGCCGAGGGTGGGGGTGATCAGGGGGTCGTACGGCGGCATGGTGGCCCGGATCCGGTCCCACCACTCCTCGGGCACCGGCGGGTTCCCCCACTCGGCCGGATCGGAGAGGTCGGAGGACTGGGCCGGGACGACCAGGGTGCCGTGCGGACCGAGCGCGTCGAGGAGTGCACGGACGACCGCCACGGCCCCGCCGTTCACCCACCCGAGGGAACTTAGGGACGAATGTACGAGGAGTGTCTCGCCGCTTTCGACACCGAGCCGCCGCAGTCCGGTGACGATGCCGTCCCGGGTGACAAGAGGCCCGGTCGGAGGGGGTATGGCCATGGCCGGGGAGTCTTGCGGACGGGTGGTCGGGGCGCCACCGGATTCCGTGCCGACCGGCCTCCGGATGATCGATCAGAGATCATTTCCGCAGGTCAGATTAGGTATACCTAAGTGATGCAGGGCACCGTCGATGATCCCGAGGGCGCTTGTCAGGCCCGGATGAATTACGCAACAATGGCGTTGTGAAAAACGTCGACGAGGCTCGGGAGGCCCTCACGGGGGCCCCGCAGGAGGAGCTCGCGACCGGTGAGCGCTCCACGCGCAACCGCGTCGTGCGCTCCATCCTGGACCACGGGCCCTCGACCGTCGCCGAACTCGCGGGCCGGCTGGGACTGACCCAGGCGGCCGTCCGGCGCCATCTGGACGCGCTGGCTGCGGACGACGTCGTGGAGGCCCGCGAACAGCGGGTGTACGGCACGCGCACGCGCGGCCGTCCCGCCAAGGTCTTCGCGCTCACCGACTGCGGCCGCGACGCCTTCGACCAGTCGTACGACAAGCTGGCCGCGGACGCGCTGCGCTGGATCGCCGAGCACGAGGGCGGGCCCGGCGCGGTCTCCGCCTTCGCCCGCGCCCGGATCGCCTCGCAGGCGAGGGCGTACCGCCGGGCGATCGAGAGCGTGAGCCCCGACAAGCGCGCGGAAGCGCTGGCCAGGGCCTTGAGCGCGGACGGGTACGCTGCTACGGCGCGCAGCGCACCGGTCGGCGAGCAGCTCTGCCAGCACCACTGCCCGGTCGCCCATGTCGCGGAGCAGTACCCACAGCTGTGCGAGGCGGAGACGGAGATCTTCGCCGAGCTGCTGGGTACCCACGTCCAGCGACTGGCGACCATCGCGCACGGCGACGGCGTCTGCACGACGTTCATTCCCAAGATTTCCACTGACGCACCTGCAAGCACGGCCGGGAGGAACCCCGCATGACTCTCCCCACGGAGACTGCCCACCCTGAGCTGGAGGGCCTGGGCAAGTACGAATACGGCTGGGCCGACTCCGACGTGGCCGGTGCCTCCGCCCGGCGCGGTCTGAACGACGACGTCGTCCGCGACATCTCCGGCAAGAAGTCGGAGCCGGAGTGGATGACCAAGCTGCGCCTCAAGGGCCTCCGGCTCTTCGAGAAGAAGCCCATGCCGAACTGGGGCTCCGACCTCTCGGGCATCGACTTCGACAACATCAAGTACTTCGTGCGCTCCACGGAGAAGCAGGCGGAGTCCTGGGAGGACCTGCCCGAGGACATCAAGAACACCTACGACAAGCTGGGCATCCCCGAGGCCGAGAAGCAGCGCCTGGTCGCCGGCGTGGCCGCCCAGTACGAGTCGGAGGTCGTCTACCACCAGATCCGCGAGGACCTGGAGGAGCAGGGTGTCATCTTCCTGGACACCGACACCGCCCTCAAGGAGCACCCGGAGCTCTTCAAGGAGTACTTCGGCACCGTCATCCCGGCCGGCGACAACAAGTTCGCCGCGCTGAACACGGCCGTGTGGTCCGGCGGCTCCTTCATCTACGTGCCGAAGGGCGTGCACGTGGAGATCCCGCTCCAGGCCTACTTCCGTATCAACACGGAGAACATGGGCCAGTTCGAGCGGACCCTGATCATCGTCGACGAGGGTGCCTACGTGCACTACGTCGAGGGCTGCACCGCGCCGATCTACAAGTCGGACTCGCTGCACAGCGCCGTGGTCGAGATCATCGTCAAGAAGAACGCCCGCTGCCGCTACACGACCATCCAGAACTGGTCGAACAACGTCTACAACCTGGTCACCAAGCGCGCCGTGGCGTACGAGGGCGCGACCATGGAGTGGATCGACGGCAACATCGGCTCCAAGGTGACGATGAAGTACCCGGCCGTCTACCTGATGGGCGAGCACGCCAAGGGCGAGACCCTGTCCATCGCCTTCGCGGGCGAGGGCCAGCACCAGGACGCCGGCTCCAAGATGGTCCACATGGCGCCGAACACGTCGTCCAACATCGTCTCGAAGTCCGTGGCCCGCGGCGGCGGCCGCACCTCGTACCGCGGCCTGGTCGAGATCGGCGAGGGCGCCCACGGCTCCAAGTCGAACGTGCTGTGCGACGCGCTGCTCGTCGACACCATCTCCCGCTCCGACACGTACCCGTACGTCGACGTCCGCGAGGACGACGTGTCCATGGGCCACGAGGCGACCGTCTCCAAGGTCTCCGAGGACCAGCTCTTCTACCTGATGAGCCGCGGTCTGACCGAGTTCGAGGCGATGGCGATGATCGTGCGCGGCTTCGTCGAGCCGATCGCCAAGGAGCTGCCCATGGAGTACGCGCTCGAACTCAACCGGCTGATCGAACTGCAGATGGAAGGCGCGGTCGGCTGACCGCCCACCGCCCCACCATCACGCCACTGACCTGAGAAAGCGAGCAATACGACAGCCATGGCTGAGGCCCAGAACATCCCGGTGGGCTCCACCACCGCCGGCCAGATCGCGGTGGCCGCGGAGTCGACCGTCGCCACGCGCATGAGCGTGCCCCCGTCCTTCGACGTGGCGGACTTCCCCGTCCCGCACGGCCGCGAGGAGGAGTGGCGGTTCACCCCGCTGGAGCGCCTGCGCGGGCTGCACGACGGCACCGCCGTCGCCACCGGTGACGGCGTCAAGGTCGACGTGCAGGCCCCCGAGGGCGTCGTCGTCGAGACCGTGGGCCGCGAGGACGCGCGCCTCGGCCGGGCGGGCACCCCCGTGGACCGGATCGCCGCCCAGGCGTACTCCGCCTTCGAGCTGGCCTCGGTCGTGACCGTCCCCAAGGAGACCGTGCTCACCGAGCCGGTCCGCATCGCCGTGCACGGCCAGGGCGGCACCGCCTTCGCCCACCAGGTGATCGAGCTGGGCGCCTTCGCCGAGGCCGTCGTCGTCATCGACCACACCGGCGACGCGGTGCTCGCGGCCAACGTCGAGTACGTGCTGGGCGACGGCGCCAAGCTGACCGTCGTCTCCGTCCAGGACTGGGACGACAAGGCCGTCCACACCGCCCAGCACAACGCGCTGATCGGCCGGGACGCGTCCTTCAAGTCGGTCGTCGTCACCTTCGGCGGCGACGTCGTGCGGCTGCACCCGCGTGTCTCCTACGCGGGCCCCGGCGGCGAGGCCGAGCTGTACGGCCTGTACTTCACCGACGCGGGCCAGCACCAGGAGCACCGCCTCCTGGTCACCCACAACACCCCGCACTGCAAGTCGAACGTCGTCTACAAGGGCGCGCTCCAGGGCGACGACGCGCACGCGGTCTGGATCGGTGACGTGCTCATCGAGGCCAAGGCCGAGGGCACCGACACCTACGAGATGAACCGCAACCTGGTGCTCACCGACGGCGCCCGCGTCGACTCGGTGCCGAACCTGGAGATCGAGACCGGCGAGATCGTGGGCGCCGGCCACGCCTCCGCCACCGGCCGTTTCGACGACGAGCAGCTGTTCTACCTGATGGCCCGCGGCATCCGTGAGCAGGACGCCCGCCGCCTGGTGGTCCGCGGCTTCTTCGCCGAACTCGTCCAGCAGATCGGCGTCGCCGACATCGAGGAGCGCCTGCTCGCCAGGATCGAGCAGGAGCTGGAGGCCTCGGTCGCATGAGTTTCGTACGCGCCTGTGGGCTGAGCGAGCTGGCGGAGGGCACCCCCAAGCGGGTGGAACTCGACGGCACGCCGGTCTCGGTCGTCCGTACCGAGGGGGAGGTGTTCGCGATCTACGACATCTGCTCCCACGCGAACGTCTCGCTCTCCGAGGGCGAGGTGGAGGACTGCCAGATCGAGTGCTGGCTGCACGGCTCCGCGTTCGACCTGCGCACCGGCAAGCCGTCCGGCCTCCCCGCGACGCGCCCCGTACCCGTATACCCCGTAAAGATCGAAGGGGACGACGTGCTCGTCTCCCTCACCCAGGAGTCCTGAGGCATCCATGGCAACGCTTGAAATCCGAGACCTGCACGTCACCGTCGAGGCCGACAACGCCACGAAGGAGATCCTCAAGGGCGTCGACCTGACCGTGAAGCAGGGCGAGACGCACGCCATCATGGGCCCCAACGGCTCCGGCAAGTCGACCCTCGCCTACTCGCTCGCGGGTCACCCGAAGTACACGATCACCGAGGGCACCGTGCTGCTCGACGGCGAGGACGTCCTGGAGATGTCCGTCGACGAGCGTGCCCGCGCCGGTCTGTTCCTGGCCATGCAGTACCCGGTCGAGGTCCCCGGCGTCTCGGTCTCCAACTTCCTGCGCACCTCCGCCACCGCCGTGCGCGGCGAGGCCCCGAAGCTGCGCACCTGGGTGAAGGAGGTCAAGGAGGCCATGGAGCGTCTCCACATGGACCCCGCCTTCGCCGAGCGCAATGTCAACGAGGGCTTCTCCGGCGGTGAGAAGAAGCGCCACGAGATCCTCCAGCTCGAACTGCTCAAGCCGAAGATGGCGATCCTGGACGAGACCGACTCGGGCCTGGACGTCGACGCGCTGCGCATCGTCTCCGAGGGCGTCAACCGCGTCCGCGAGACGGGCGAGGTCGGCACCCTGCTGATCACGCACTACACGCGCATCCTGCGCTACATCAAGCCCGACCACGTCCATGTGTTCGCCGGCGGCCGCATCGTCGAGTCCGGCGGTCCGGAGCTCGCGGACAAGCTGGAGAACGAGGGCTACGAGGCATACGTGAAGGGTGGCGCATCCGCGTGACACAGCTGTCGGGCCTCCTCGACACCGAGGCGATCCGCAAGGACTTCCCCGTCCTGGACCGTGTCGTCCACGACGGCAAGAAGCTCGTGTACCTGGACAACGCGGCGACCAGCCAGAAGCCGCGCCAGGTACTGGACGCCCTCAACGAGTACTACGAGCGTTACAACGCCAACGTCCACCGTGGCGTGCACGTCCTCGCCGAGGAGGCCACGGCACTCTACGAGGGCGCGCGCGACAAGGTGGCGGAGTTCGTCAACGCGCCGAGCCGCGACGAGGTGATCTTCACCAAGAACGCCTCCGAGTCCCTCAACCTCGTGGCC
This sequence comes from Streptomyces sp. LaBMicrA B280, assembly GCF_049222185.1. Lineage (NCBI taxonomy): Bacteria > Bacillati > Actinomycetota > Actinomycetes > Kitasatosporales > Streptomycetaceae > Streptomyces > Streptomyces sp. LaBMicrA B280. Next base: position 106,709 of record NZ_JBMJCT010000006.1, read on the forward strand.
AACATGCTCGGTTGGGCCGATGAGCCCTACCGGGTCGACCACGAGACCGAGATCGTCATCACGGAGATGGAGCACCACTCCAACATCGTGCCGTGGCAGCTGCTGGCGCAGCGCACCGGCGCGAAGCTGAAGTGGTTCGGCCTGACCGACGACGGCCGCCTGGACCTGTCGAACATCGACGAGGTCATCACCGAGAAGACGAAGATCGTCTCCTTCGTGCTGGTCTCCAACATCCTCGGCACCGTCAACCCGGTCGAGGCGATAGTGCGTCGCGCCCAGGAGGTCGGCGCGCTGGTGTGCGTCGACGCCTCCCAGGCCGCGCCGCACATGCCGCTGGACGTGCAGGCCCTCCAGGCCGACTTCGTGGCCTTCACCGGCCACAAGATGTGCGGTCCGACCGGCATCGGCGTGCTGTGGGGCCGCCAGGAGCTGCTGGAGGACCTGCCGCCGTTCCTGGGCGGCGGCGAGATGATCGAGACCGTCTCGATGCACTCCTCGACGTACGCCCCGGCGCCGCACAAGTTCGAGGCGGGCACCCCCCCGATCGCGCAGGCGGTCGGCCTGGGCGCGGCGATCGACTACCTCCAGGCGATCGGCATGGAGAAGATCCTCGCGCACGAGCACGCCCTCACCCAGTACGCGGTGGAGCGCCTGGCCCAGGTCCCCGATCTGCGGATCATCGGCCCGACCACGGCCGAGGACCGGGGCGCCGCGATCTCCTTCACCCTGGGCGACATCCACCCGCACGACGTGGGTCAGGTCCTGGACGAACAGGGCATCGCGGTCCGCGTCGGCCACCACTGTGCCCGCCCGGTCTGCCTGCGCTACGGAATTCCCGCGACCACGCGAGCGTCGTTCTATCTGTACTCCACGCCGGCCGAGATCGACGCTCTGGTCGACGGTCTGGAGCACGTACGGAACTTCTTCGGCTGAGAGGCGTGTCGAAAACCGTGAAGCTGGACTCCATGTACCAGGAAGTCATCCTGGACCACTACAAGAACCCGCACGGGCGTGGTCTTCGGGATGGCGACGCCGAGGTGCACCATGTGAACCCGACGTGCGGCGATGAGATCACCCTCCGTGTGAAGTACGACGGCACGAAGATCGCGGACGTCTCGTACGAGGGCCAGGGCTGCTCCATCAGCCAGGCCTCGGCCTCCGTGCTGAACGAACTCCTCGTCGGCAAGGACCTGCCCGACGCGCAGAAGATCCAGGAGACCTTCCTGGAGCTGATGCAGTCCAAGGGCAAGATCGAGCCGGACGACGCGATGGAGGAGGTGCTGGAGGACGCGGTCGCGTTCGCCGGTGTCTCCAAGTACCCCGCGCGGGTCAAGTGCGCCCTCCTGAGCTGGATGGCGTGGAAGGACGCGACGGCCCAGGCGCTGGGTGGCGCCGAAGCCGAAAGGAAGACCGCATGAGCGACACCGTCGAGATGAAGCCGGCCTCGGAGGAGGAACTCCGCGAGGCCCTGATGGACGTGGTCGACCCCGAGCTGGGCATCGACGTCGTCAACCTCGGCCTGATCTACGGTATCCACGTGGACGACTCCAATGTGGCCACCATCGACATGACCCTGACCTCGGCGGCCTGCCCGCTGACGGACGTCATCGAGGACCAGGCCAAGTCCGCCACGGACGGCATCGTCAACGAGCTCCGGATCAACTGGGTCTGGATGCCGCCGTGGGGCCCGGACAAGATCACGGACGAGGGCCGCGAGCAGCTGCGCGCGCTGGGCTTCAACGTCTGAGGACGGTCTGAGAGGACGGCGGCCTGAGGACGGTCTGAGGACGTCCGCACAGGGCTTGTGCGAGGGGCCATGGCAGGGATGCCGTGGCCCCTTTCGCATGCCCGTCGCCGGTCTCGACGCCCGTCGTTCGCCGACTCGTCGCACAGTCGTTATGTACGACCGTACACACCCTATGTACGCTCGTACACATGGGATATCTGACGCTCGCCGGTGCCATAGCCGCCGAGGTGACCGCCACGACGGCGATGAAGTACAGCCATGGCTTCAGCAGGCTCGGGCCCTCGCTGGTGACGGCGCTGGGGTATCTGGTGTCCTTCCTGCTGCTGGCGCAGACGCTGAAGACGGTGCAGATCGGTACGGCGTACGCGATCTGGTCCGGGGTGGGGACCGCGGCCATCGCCGTGCTCGGGCTGCTGCTGTTCGGGGAGGGGCTCGACGCGGTCAAGGTCGCGGGGATCCTGCTGATCATCGGGGGAGTGGTGGTGCTGAACCTCGGCGGGACGAGTCACTGATGGCCCGGCGCTACGACCCCGACCGGCGCCAGCGGATCATCGACGCGGCGATCCGGGTGGCCGGGCGGGACGGGCTCGCCGGTCTGAGCCACCGCACGGTCGCGGCCGAGGCAGACGTACCGCTCGGCTCCACCACGTACCACTTCGCCACCCTGGACGATCTGCTGGTGGCCGCCCTGTGCCAGGCGAACGAGGGGTTCGCCGCGGTGCTCGACGCCAGTGGGGCACTGGCCGACCGCGACCTCGCGGCCGGGCTCGCCCGGGTCCTCGGCGACTGGCTGAACGGCGACCGCCCGGGCGCGGAGCTGGAGTACGAGCTGTACCTCGCCGCGCTGCGCCGCCCGGCCCTGCGGCCGGTCGCCGCCCGGTGGACCGAGGAGACGAGCGCGCGCCTGTCCGCCCGGGTCGACGCGGTGACGGCGCGGGCGCTGCTCGCGCTGATGGACGGGATCTGCCTCCAGGTGCTGCTGACGGGCGGCTCGTACGACGAGGCGTACGCGCGGGAGGCGCTCGGGCGGGTGATCGGCTGACCGGGAGGCGTCCGGCCGGGGCGGGCGGATCGGGTGCAGGCGGATCCCGCGACCGGCACATGAGACACGGTTCGCCCCCGCACCCCGCGCCACGTTAGGTTTTGTCCCATGACCGACACTGCTTCCCGTACCACCGGCGCCGTCGCCGCCGGCCTCGCCACGATCGCCTCCGACGGCACCGTTCTCGACACCTGGTTCCCCGCGCCCGAGCTGGTCGCCGAGCCGGGCCCGGCCGGCACCGAGCGGCTGACCGCCGAGCGCGCGGCCCAGCTGCTGGGCGGCGGCGCGACCGCGGCGATCGGCCCGGACGCCCGCAGGGGCGTCGAGGTGGTCGCGGTCCGTACGGTCATCGCCTCGCTGGACGAGAAGCCGCTGGACGCGCACGACACCTATCTGCGGCTGCACCTGCTCTCGCACCGCCTGGTCAAGCCGCACGGCCAGAACCTGGACGGCATCTTCGGCCACCTCGCCAACGTCGCCTGGACCTCGCTCGGCCCGGTCGCCGTGGACGACATCGAGAAGGTGCGGCTGAACGCCCGCGCCGAGGGCCTGCACCTCCAGGTCACCTCGATCGACAAGTTCCCCCGCATGACGGACTACGTGGCCCCCAAGGGCGTCCGCATCGCCGACGCCGACCGGGTCCGCCTGGGCGCGCACCTGGCCGAGGGCACCACCGTGATGCACGAGGGTTTCGTCAACTTCAACGCCGGCACGCTCGGCACCTCGATGGTCGAGGGCCGGATCTCCGCCGGTGTCGTCATCGGCGACGGCTCGGACATCGGCGGCGGCGCCTCCACCATGGGCACCCTGTCCGGCGGCGGCAATGTGATCATCTCCGTCGGCGAGCGCTGCCTGGTCGGCGCCGAGGCGGGCGTCGGCATCGCCCTCGGCGACGAGTGCGTGGTCGAGGCGGGTCTCTACGTCACCGCCGGTACCCGCGTCACCATGCCCGACGGCCAGATCGTCAAGGCCCGCGACCTGAGCGGCGCCTCCCACATCCTCTTCCGCCGCAACTCGGTCACCGGCACGGTCGAGGCCCGCCCGAACAACGCGGTCTGGGGCGGTCTGAACGACATCCTGCACAGCCACAACTGACCTGCCCGGCCCGCCCGGAGCGCCCCTCGCCCGTGTGGTGGGGGGCGCTCGGTCATGTCGGGGACAGGCCGGCCGCGAACTCCGCCAGGGTGGTGAAGTCGCCCGCGCGCAGGCCGATGCGGGGGTTCACCGGGTGCAGCAGGGCCGGGCCGGGGTGGTGGTCGGCCACGAACACCGCGTCCTCGGTGCCCTGTTCGTCGTCGACCCAGGCGAACGGGCGGCCCCCGGCGTACGAAACGATCGTCTCCGTCTTCCAGTGCACCCCGTCGGGGCGATGCGCGAACAGGCCCGCGCCGAAGTCGACGTACGGCAGTTCGGGCAGTCCGAGGACGGGGGCGATCCAGCGGTTGGCCTCGGCCATCCAGGTCGTCGCCCAGCACAGCTCGTAGCCGAGGGCCAGCAGCGCGGGGCCATGGGCCGGGTTCAGCCAGACCCGCAGGGGGCGGCGGGAGGCCAGCGGCACCCGGATCGTCGTATATCCCTCGGGCCGGCGCTCCCGTTGGGCCGCGTACGGGTTCAGCGGACCGTCGACGTCCAGGAAGAGCAGGGGGCGGCTCACGGGGACACCGTACGGCAGGCGGGGGGAGCGCGGATCAGGATTCGGTCAGTTCTTCGAAGCGCGTGTGCAGTTCGGCCGTCGTCCCGGGGGAGGCGGGCAGCAGCGGGGCGCGGACCGGGCCCGCGGGCAGGCCGAGCCGGTTCAGCAGGGCCTTCGCGGTGACCGTGCCGGGCAGGCCCGCGGCCGTCATCGCCTCGATCAACGGGGTCGCCCTCAGCTGGAGTTGCCGCGCCCGCGCGGTGTCGGCCGCGTCGAAGGCGTCGAGGACGGCGCGGATGTGGCGCGGGACGGCGTTGGCGACGGTGCTGATACAGCCGGCCGCGCCGATGGCGTAGAAGGCGAGGTTGTGTTCGTCGCAGCCCGCGTAATAGGTCAACTCCGCCTGGGCCAGCACCTTCTGGGTGCCCAGCAGATCGTAGGAGCAGTCCTTGACGCCGACGATCCCGGGGTGCTCGGCGAGGCGCAGGATCGTCTCCGGGGCGATACGGGTGCCGGTGCGGCCCGGGATGTCGTAGAGCAGGACCGGCAGTCCGCTCGCGTCGGCGACGGTGCGGAAGTGCGCGGCGACGGCCTCCTGCGGGGGCCTGCTGTAGTAGGGGGCCACGACCAGGACGGCGTCGGCGCCCGCCTTCTCGGCCGCCAGGGCCAGTTCGGTGGTGTGCCGGGTGTCGGCGGTGCCGATGCCCGCGATCAGCGGGATCCGCGCGCCGACCGCCTCCCGTACGGCCGTGATCAGCTCCGCCTTCTCGCCGTCGGTGGTGGTCGGCGACTCGCCCGTGGTGCCGTTGAGGACCAGCCCGTCGCAGCCCTCCGCCACCAGATGGGCGGCCAGTTCCTGGGCGCCGGCCCGGTCCAGTGCCCCCTCCTCGGTGAAGGGGGTGATCATCGCGCAGAGGACACGGCCGAAGGGTGAGAAGCCTTGTGTGATCGTCATACCCGTTAGTGTCGGCGGGTCCTCGATGTAGCTCTACTTAATTTTTCTTCAGAGTATCGGTAAGTTTGCTTACCTGTTCGCCTGCCTGTTCAGGTGTGGCGCAAGGTCGTGTGTCCAACTCGGCCGTTCATGGGTCACTATGGGCGAAGGGTCATCACCGACGTCAGCCATGGAGGCACCATGAAGCTCGGCAAGGCACTGGCCACCGGGGTCGCCGAGGAGCGGCCGGACATCCGTGACGAGGAAGAGACGGTCCGGCGGCCCGCCGAGGCCGCCCGTACCGCACCGGCCGAACCGGCCCGCGAAGAGGTCCCGGCCGGCCGATGAGGCCCCGGCTCCCGGCGGAACGCCCCACGGAGCCGCCGACCGGCTACAAGATCGCCCACCCGGTGCTGTCCCAGGACGGCACCCGGGCGGGGTTCACCGGGGTGTCGCTCGGCGGTGCGCTTCCCTACGGGGCGCTCGACCAGGCGTCCTGTGTCTACGGGCGCAGGCACCGCCCTCCCGCGCGCCTGTGCGACTGCGGTTTCCACTGCGTCCACGAGCGCACCGCCGCCGACGCCCTGCGCTGCACCGCCGAGCACCGCACCGCGCTGCTCCTCGAAGTCTCCGTGCTCGGCGCCTACATCCGCTTCGAACGCGGATTCCGCTACGCCCGCCAGCGGGTGCGCACCGCCACCGCGGGCCCCTGTGCCTGCGGCGCCACCGCGACCCTGCTGGCCGACGCCGGCTGGGGCCGCCCCGGCTGGCGTGCCCTGGCCCCCGGCTGCGCGGGCTGTACGCGCGGCCGTACGTCCGTCACCCTCGCGGAGTTCGCCCGGCTCGCCGGGGAGGGCCTGCGGGTACGGGCGGACGGCGGCGTCCCGGCCGGAACCGTCACCGAGACGGCGCCGGGCATCGAGACGGCGCCGGGCACCGAGATGGGGGTGCCCGAACTGGTCGCCGAGGCGGCCCTGTTGCAGGCGCGGCTCGACTGGTTCCAGTCCCAGCTCGCGCGGCTCGGCGACCGCGGGACCGGCGGAGCGGACAAGGGCTGACGCTCCCCGGCCCGGGTACCCGGATGTTCCCGTACAGAAAGGAGGCGGGACACCGTGACCATGACCTCGCACACGCGACCGCACACGCGCCCCGCACTCGACGGCCACCCCTCCACGGGGGAACTCGTCAATCGCGCCACCGAACAGCTCTCCCTGCTGCTGCGGCAGGAGGTCGCCCTCGCCAAGGCGGAGCTGGCCCAGAAGGGCAAGCGCGCCGGAACCGGCGGCGGGCTGCTGGGTGCCGCGGGCGCCCTCGGCTACGTCGGGCTGATCGTGCTGGCCGGCGCGGCCACCGCCGCCCTCGACCTGGTACTGCCCCTGTGGGCGGCGGCGCTGACCGTCGCGGTCGCGCTGTTCCTGGTGGCCGCCGTGCTGGCCGCCACCGGACGCGCCCAGCTGCGCCGCGCCGGATCGCCCATGCCCGAGGAGACCCTCGGCAGTGTCCGGGCCGATGTCGACGTGATCAAGGAAAGGGCACATCGATGACCCACAGGAACCCGCACGGCTCGGGCGCCAAGGGCCCCGACGAGCTGCGCGCGCAGATCGAGCAGACCAGGAACCAACTCGGTGACACCGTGGCCCAGTTGGTGGACCGCGTCGATGTGAAGGGGCGCGCGCGGGCGCGGGCCGCCGATCTGAAGGACAAGGCCGGTGCCATGAAGGTGCAGCTGCGCTCCAGTGCTGCCCAGGCCGGGCACGGCGCCCAGGGCCGGGCCACGCACGCGGCGCACGCGATGAAGGGACGGGCCGCGCAGGCGGGCCACGCGGTGCAGGGGACGGCCGCGCGCACCGGGCACACGCTCCAGAGCCGGGTCGCCCAGCACGGCGGCGGCTCCGCTGACGGGCAGCCGCTGCGCGACCGCGCGCTGGAGGCGGGGCGCCAGGCCCAGAGCAGGGCGATGGACGCCGGGCACCGCGTGCAGGACCGGGCGCCCGCCCGCAAGGCCGCCGAGGGCCTGCGGCCTGCGCGGGGTGCCGCGCCCGGTGCTGAGATCGCGGCCGGGGTGCTGCGCGGCGGCCGGAGCCGTGGCACGACCCGTGGCGCGTCCCGCGTCATGAACCGCCGCCCCTGCTCCTGCTGAGGATCTGAGGGGAGTACCTGAAGGGCCCCCGGCGCCCGCCCCCGCCCCTTTCCCGGCATGCCGTTTCCACCCTCCCACCGAAAACTGAGTCCGTCTGGACAAAAAAAGTTTTCGGTGGGAGGGTGGGCGCATGCTGGATGTGACCGTGATCGAGGACCCCGAGACCGCGGCCGTGTCGCTGGACCCCGTGCGGGCCCGGCTGCTCGCCGAACTGGCCGCCGGACCCGCGTCCGCCGCGATGCTGGCCGGCCAGGTCGGACTGCCCCGCCAGAAGGTGAACTACCACCTCAAGACGCTGGAGCGGCACGGCCTGGTCGAGCTGGCCGGGGAGCGCCGCAAGGGCAATGTCACCGAGCGGCTGATGCGCGCGAGCGCCGCGTCGTACGTCATCTCGCCCGCCGCCCTGCCCGCCGTGCAGCCGGACCCGGACCGCTTCCGGGACCAGCTGTCCGCGCGCTGGCTGCTGGCGCTCGGTGCCCGGCTGGTGCGCGATGTCGGCACGCTCATCGGCGGTGCGGCCAGGGCCCGCAAGCCGCTCGCGACATACGCCCTGGACGGCGAGGTGCGCTTCGCCTCCGCCGCCGACCGCGCGGCCTTCGCGGCGGAGCTGACGGCGGGCGTCAGCGCCCTGATCAGCAAGTACGACGCCCCGGACGCCGAGGGCGGCCGGGACCACCGGGTCGTCGTCGCCCTGCATCCCGCGGTCAAGGACCGGCCCGCAGCCCTGGAACCCGCACCGGAAGCCGAGTAGGAGCCCCGCCATGAGCAAGGAGTTCGAGATCGTCCGCGAGTTCGAGGTCGATGTCCCGCCGGAGCGGGTCTGGGCGGCGGTCACCACCGGGACCGGGGGCTATCTGTGGCCCATGGAGCCGCCCGAGCCGCGGACGGGCGGGCGGGGGCCGTTCGGCTCGACCGTCGTCGTCTGGGAGCCGCCGCACCGCTACGTCAACCGCAGCGAGGACGTGGGCATGCCCACGCAGTCGCTCAACCAGCTCGACCACACCATCGAGCCCCGCGACGAGGGCCGCCGCGCCTTCGTGCGCTACGTCCACAGCGGGATCTTCACCGATGACTGGGACACCCAGTACGACGGCGCGAACAAGCACACCGACTTCTATCTGCACACCCTGCGCGAGTATCTGACGCACTTCGCGCCGGCCCCGGTCGCCTTCGCGCAGCTGACCGGTCCCGCGTCCTCGGCCGTACCGGAGGCGCTCGCCACCGCGGCCCGCGCGCTCGGACTGCCGGACGGCGCGGCCGCGGGGACGAAGGTGAGCGTCCGCGGACCCGGCGGGCGGGCCCTGTACGCCGTACTCGACTACCGCGAGCCGGAGTTCATCGGACTGCGCACCGAGGGTGCCCTCGTCCGCTTCTTCGGCCGGGGCCGCTGGGGCGCGCCGCTCGGCATCAGCGTGCACGACTTCGCGCCGGGCGCCGATGCCGAGGCGGACGGGGCCGCCTGGCAGGACTGGCTGAACGGGGTGTTCAGCCAGTCCTGAACCCCTCCTGGATCAGGGGCGGAAGCGCAGCACCTGCGGGTCGTGGTCGCTGATCTGGTCGTTGAACTCCGAGTTGATGTGCACGCTGTCGTACTGGAACGAGTCGCGGCGCACCGCCGGGCTGATCAGGATCTGGTCCAGGACCTGCGAGTTGCCCTCGTAGTCGTAGGTGTAACGCTCGCTCCTGGGCAGCGACTTGATCGCCGACCACAGCTCGCCGTCACCCTCCAGGATCTTCGCGGTGCCGGAGAACTCGAAGTCGTTCATGTCGCCGAGGGCGAGCACGTTCGCGTTCTTCTGGACCTTCAGGAGGTCCTTGACGAACGCGTTGACCTCCTGCGCCTGGGCGTGGCGCTGGGTCTCCGAGCTGCGCGTGACCGGCTGGTACTGCGCGGTCAGGCTCTGGTCGCCGCCCTTGGAGATCAGGTGGTTGGCGATCACGAAGACGGTCTTGCCCTGGAAGACGAACTGGCCGACGAGCGGCTTGCGGCTGTCCTCCCAGGCGGCGCTGGCCGGGTCGATCCGGCCCGGGGACGCGGTCAGCTGGGCCTTGCCGTGCTCCTTGACGACGCCCACCGCGGTGGTGGAGTCGCCGCCCGCGCGGTCCACGAAGGACACCCGCTCGGGGTTGAACAGGAACACCTGGCGGATGTTGCCGCCGGGCTCGCCGCCGTCCTTGTCGTTGACCGGGTCGATGGAACGCCAGTCGTACTTCGGGCCGCCCGCCGCGACGATCGCGTCGATCAGCTTGTTCACCGTGACGCTCGCGTCGACCGTGCCGTCGTCCTTGGCACCGTTGTTGTCCTGGATCTCCTCCAGGGACACGATGTCGGGGGACTGGAGGTTGTTGACGATCGCCGCGGCGTGCTGGTCGAAGGTCTTGTCCGACGGGTCGAGGTTCTCGACGTTGTACGTCGCGACCGCGAGCTGCTTGCCGGTCTGCTTCTTCGTGGTCTCGCGCTGGAGACCACCGCTCTTGAGCGTCCCGATCTGGCCGGCGACCAGGGTGTAGCCGCCGTACTGGTTGAAGTCCATCGGGCCGGTGGTGGTGCCGGTCAGCGTGTCGCCGACGTTCGCCTTCGGGAAGTCGGCGGTGGCGCCAAGCGACTGGATCTGGAGGCGGCCGGTGTTCTGCGAGTCGTAGGACCCGTAGACCGTGCCACCGCGGCGGTCGTGGTGCTCGTGCGGCTTGACCGTGACCCACAGCTCGGCGTACGGGTCGGTGGCGGTGACCACGTGGGCGTTCTTGACCTGGACGTTCATGCCCTCGAGGGACTCGTAGTAGTCCAGGGCGTACTTCTTGGGCTGGAGCGGCAGGTTGTTGATCGAGCCGCCGTTCGCGGTGTCGCCCTGCGGGGTGTACCGGCTCGGCACCGACCTCGCGTCGATGACGACCGGCGCCGGGACGGCGTTGCCGGTGGAGACCGTGGTGATCGTGGGCTTGGTGATCTCCGTGACGGACTGCTCACCGGAGGCGGTGCCGCCCGGGACGTACTCGGAGACCGTGCCGGTCACCGTCACCGAGTCGCCGACCGCGACCTTCGGCGTGGAGCTGGTGTAGACGAATATGCCCTCGCTGGTGGCCGGGTTGTCGTCGGGCGTCGTGTCCTGGAGCCAGAAGCCCTTGGACGAGCCGTAGGTGCGCGTGGCGGTGACGATGCCCGGCACGTCCGTCACCTTCTGCCCGGCGTACGGCGACAGGCGGGTGGTGCCCTGGATGTCGTGGATGCGCACCGCGTCGGCGTGCGCGGGGGAGGTGAGGACGACGGCCGACGCGGCGGAGCAAACAGCGGCGACGGTGAGCGCGGCGAGACGCGCGGTGGACCTGCTCGGCAAGGGATCCCTCCGGGGATGTTACGGGCGCCGGGACGAGGTGGATCGGGAGCGTGTGGGGGCCGTTGCCCTCCGTGACACGCATAGAGCCGAGTGAACGGTCGTTCCCCGACTTCTACGCGCGTCAATCTCCAGCCTGCGCCCGGGACTTGTCAAGGTTTCGGCCATGTACTGGGGTTGACGGGGAGATGAACCGGGCGGCATGGGCCCATATCCGTCTAGGCTGAGGGGCTGAGCACGTTTCACGGTCCGAGGAGATCCAGCCGATGTCAGACAGCTCCCCCCTGCCGCCCGTACGGCTGCACTCCGAAGCGGAGCTGGCACGCGCCGCGCTGGCCACGCCCCTGCTCGCGCGGGCGGCCCGGCTCGCCCGCTGGGCCGGCCCCGACACCCGGGTGGACGCGGGCGGGAGCCTGGCCGAGGAGCAGCTTCCCGCCGCCGCCGACCAGCTCGGCCTGACCGGCGACGACGCGGCCGCCTACGCCGCCGAGGCCTGGCGCGTCGCGCTGGACTCCGGCCTGGTCGAGATCGCCGACGAGGACCGCGGGACGGTCCGCACCGGCGAGGCGCTGGCCCGGCTCACCGGTTCCCCGCAGGAGGTGCTCACGGTGTGGCTCGCCGCGCTGGAGACCGTGCTGGCGGACGCGAGCGTGCCCGATCTGGACGATCTGGTGGACGCGCTGGACGAGGGCGGGGAGATCGATTTCGCGTCACTCGACTGGGACCCCGAGTCCGAGGCCGACTTCCTCGACGGGGTGCTCGGCAACCTCTATCTCCTGACGGTGAGTGAGGACGGCGCCGGGGACGGGCCGGTCCCGCTGCCCGCCCTCGCCGCGTCGATGATCGTGCCGGACGACATGGACGAGCCCACCGACGACGTCCTGGAACAGGTGTCCGACGCGATGATGCGCCTGGACGACCAGTTCCGGACGCTGGAGCCGGTCGGCCTGGTCGAGTACCGGCCGGTGGACGAGGCGTTGATGGCCGACGCCGACGAGGAACTCGCAGCGCCGGTGGAGGAGGCCGATGTCTCCCGCTACGGCATGGTCCGGCTGACCCCGCTCGGCGCGTACGGGCTGCGGGCGCGGCTGCTGGAGGCCGGTTTCGAGGCGCCGGTGGTCGGCGAGTTCGCCGACAAGGGGGCGGACGTACTGCTGGAGGGCACCGCCGCGTTCGGCCCCTCGGCCGCCCTCGCCGAGACCGAGCTGTGGCTGAACCGCCATGAACCGCTCTCCGGCGCACGGGAGTTGCTGGCCGCGGCCCGGGGTGCCGACGCCGGGGGGCCGCTGCGCCGGCTGCGCTGCCAGCAGGCGCTGTCCCTGGTCGGCGGGGAGGCCGAGCCCGCGCTGCGAGAGGTGCTGGACGACCCCGAACTCGGCGGTCTCGCCCGGGTGTGGCTCAGCGAGCGGGGCGCCGCCGAGGTGCCCGCGCCCTCCCAGGACCTGGTGTTCTGGCTGACCATCGACACCGTCGCCGCCCAACTGGCCGCCGAGGGCAACTCCGAGGAGCTCCAGGCCCTGGTGGAGGGGCTCGCCGAGCAGCACAGCGGGTTCTTCGCGGCCGCGTGGCGGGTGGAGCACCCGGCGACGGCCGATGTGCTGGAGGCGATGGGACGGCTGCACCCGGACAAGAAGGTGGCCAAGGAGGCCCGCAAGGCCGCGTTCAAGGCGCGGTCGCAGCAAGGGGGTTGAGAACCGGCTCGCCGTGACGCTTGGTTCGCTCTTGGGGTGGCGCATACGGTTTCTTGAACAAGGGTGTCCCTGGTGGCCCCGCGTTCAACTGCCGTTCAGGCGCCGCCGGGAGCGTGTGCGCCGAACGAGGTCCGCCGCCCTCCACGGCCCACCCATCCGTCACAGGAGACACCATGTCGCTCACCCGCAGGGACTTCGCCAGAACCTCCGCGATCACCGGTGCCGGGATCGCCCTGGCGGGCAGCGCCGGCGTGCTCGCCACCGCGCCGAACGCCCTCGCGTCCACCGAGACCGAGGCCGCGCACGGGGATGCCGCGGCGGCCCACGGCCGGGGACCCGGGCACGGTCACGGCCTGCCCGGCGTCGGCTACGGCCCCCTGAAGTCCGACCCCGAGGGCATCCTCGCGCTGCCCGCCGGATTCAGCTACCAGATCATCACCTACAGCGGCAGGACCCGCCTGGAGTCGGGCGAGTTCACGCCGTCCAACCACGACGGCACCTCCACCTTCGAGGGCCCCCGGGGCACCACCCTGCTCGTCAACAACCACGAGCTGGCGGGCCCGCGCGCCAACTGGACCTACCCGGTGCCGCTCACCGAGGGCCTGGTGTACGACCCCGCCGCGGCCGGTGGCTGCACGGTGGTCGAGGTGCGCCGCGACCAGGTCGCCGAGTGGGTCGGCATCGCCGGTACCGCCACCAACTGCGCGGGCGGCAGCACTCCGTGGGGCACCTGGCTGACCTGCGAGGAGACCGAGGACAAGGCCGGCCAGAACGGCATGACCAAGGACCACGGCTACGTCTTCGAGGTGGACCCGGCCGACCACCGGGCCAACCGCGCCCCCAAGCCGGTCAAGGCGCTGGGCCGGTACGCCCACGAGGCCGTCGTGGTCGACCCCAAGCGCGGTCACCTCTTCCTCACCGAGGACGCCGCGGGCCCCAACGGCCTGCTCTACCGCTGGACCCCGCCGACCGGTTTCCGCCACGGCCGCGGCAGGCTGCGCACCCTCGCCGCCGACGCGGGCGTCCTTGAGGCCTTCAAGTGCTTCGACTCCGGCGGCCGGTTCGTGGACGACCTCTCCCGCGCCACCAGGACCGGCACGGTCTACGGCGTCGACTGGGTGGAGGTACCCGACCGCGACGCCCGGCAGGTCTCCACGCGCAAGCAGTTCGGCGAGGGCCAGGTCACCCGCGCCCGCAAGCTGGAGGGCATGTGGTGGGGTGACGGCGGCGTCTACATCGTCTCCTCCTTCGCCCGCGCGGAGAGCCCGGTCCAGCACGACGGCCAGGTCTGGTTCTACGACCCCCGGCGCCGGACCCTCACCCTCAAGGTGCTGCTCGGCGTGAACCCGGACCCGGGCGAGGACGGCGCGTTCGACGGCCCGGACAACATCACCGTCTCGCCGTACGGCGGTCTGGTCATCGCCGAGGACGGCGAGGGCGTCCAGCATCTGTTCGGGGCCACCGACAGCGGCCGCACCTATCCGATCGCGCGCAACGAGCTGAACATCGGCACCGAGGCGAAGCCGGAGTACAGCGAATTCACCGGCGTCACCTTCTCGCCCGACGGGCGGACCCTGTACGCCAACATCCAGACCCCGGGCATCATGCTCGCCATCACCGGGCCCTGGAAGCGGCAGAAGAAGTAACGGCCGGCGAAGGGGGGCGCGCGTCGCCGCGCCCCCCTTGGCTCAGAGGGCCTTCGCCGCCGGGTCCACCATGTTGCGGACCGTCCTCGCCTTCACGAAGTCGCCGATCGCGGTCATCTCCCACTCGCCGGAGTACTGGCGGATCAGCTTGGCCATCAGCACACCGGTCTGGGGTTCGGCCCGGGTGAGGTCGAAGCGGACCAGCTCCTCATCCGTCGCGGCGTCCACGAGGCGGCAGTACGCCTTGGCGACATCGGTGAACTTCTGGCCGGAGAAGGAGTTGACGGTGAAGACGAGACCGGTGACCTCCTGGGGGATGCGGCCGAGGTCGACCACGATCACCTCGTCGTCGCCCGCGCCCTCGCCCGTGAGGTTGTCGCCGGAGTGCTTGACCGCGCCCTTGAGGATCGTCAGCTTGCCGAAGTAGCAGCTGTCGATGTGGTTGCGCCGCGGGCCGTAGGCGATGACGGAGGCGTCGAGGTCGATGTCGGCGCTCCGGAACGCCGGCTCCCAGCCGAGGCCCATCCGCACCTGGGACAGCAGCGGCTGCCCGCCCTTGACCAGCGACACCGTCTGGTTCTTCTGGAGGCTGACCCGGCCCTTGTCCAGGTTGATCTTCCCGGAGCCCGGGGCCGGAGCCGGTGCAGGGGCCGGGGGAGCGGCCGGCGGCGCGGCGGGCATCGGCGGGGTCACCGAGGGCGCCACCGGAGGCGCCACCGGAGGCGCCACCTGGGGTGCCGTCGGCTGCGGGGGCGCCGCCGGAGCGGCCGCCGGTTCCTCCACCGTCACGCCGAAGTCCGTCGCGATGCCCGCGAGTCCGTTCGCATACCCCTGGCCGACCGCGCGGGCCTTCCACTGACCGCCGCGGCGGTAGACCTCCACCACCACGAGCGCGGTCTCGGTGCCCAGCTGCGGCGGTGTGAACGTGGCCAGCACCGCACCGCCGTCCGCGTCCCGGACGGTGGCGGTCGGCTCGATGCCCTGGAAGGTCTGCCCGGCCGCGTCCGGGCTGGCCGTGACCACGATCTTCTCGATGTCCGGCGGCACCGCCGCGGTGTCGACGGTGATCGCGTCGGGCGCGGCACCGCCGCCGGACCGGTAGGTCACACCCGGTCCGGACGGCTGGTTGTAGAAGATGAAGTCGTCGTCCGAGCGCACCTTGCCGTCGCCCGTGAGCAGCAGGCCCGAGACGTCCAGCCGCACGGGAGCGGCCACGTCCACCGTGATGCGCACGGCGGAGAGCGGAACGTTCGAGCCAGGGGTCATAGCTGTCATGTGGGGGGTAACGAACGAAACCGCTTTACCGTTCCCTTACCACCGGCATCGCCCGCCGCCCCCGCCCCGGCCCTTCACGGCACGACGACGATCTTCCGTCCCACCCCCGCCGCGAACTGCTCCAGCGCCTGCGGATACCGCGCGAGCGGCAGCCGGTCGCTGATGAAGACCCCCGGGTCGAGGACGCCGTTCGCGAAGAGCTCCGCCGCCCGCTCATAGCTGTGCAGCACCGCCATCGAACCGGTGATGGTGATCTCCTGGTTGTAGATCCGGTACGGGTCGATCTGCACCCGGGTCGCGTAGTCGGCGACGCCGAACTGGAGGAAGGTGCCCGCCTTCGCGACCCGTCCCAGACCGTCCTGGATGGCCGCCGCGTTGCCGGTCGCGTCCACCACCACGTCCCAGCCCCCCGGCCGGTCGAGCTCGTCCGCGCCCGACGCCGCGCCCGAGACGCCGAGCAGCCGGGCCGTCTCCAGGCGGGCCGGGTTCAGGTCCACCACGTCCACGCTCGCCGCGCCGGTGCGCTTGGCCAGCTCCAGCATCATCAGACCCATGGTCCCGGAGCCGTAGATCAGCACATGGGAGCCGAGCCGGGAGCGCAGCACGTCGTAGCCGCGCACCGCGCAGGACAGCGGCTCGATCAGGGCCGCGTCCTCGGTGCGCACATGCTCGGGCAGCTTGACGCAGTTGGCGACGGGGGCGACGGCGTACTGTGCCGCCCCGCCGGCCGTGGTCACGCCGATCGCGGCCCAGCGTTCGCACAGGTTGTTGTGGCCGCTGCGGCAGTAGCGGCACTCGTAGCAGTACAGGGACGGGTCGACGGCCACCCGGTCGCCGGTCGTGACCTCGGTGACCTGGGCGCCGGTGGCGACCACCGTGCCCGCGAACTCATGGCCCGGCACGATCGGCAGCTTGGGCGCGAACTCGCCCTGGAGGATGTGCAGATCGGTGCCGCACAGCCCGCACGCGGCGACCTCGACGACGACCTCGCGGGGGCCCGGCGCCGGGTCGGGGACCTCGGTGACGACGGCGCGGCCCAGTGACTCGATGACGGCGGCCTTCATTTCACGGCTCCCAACGACAGGCCCTGGACCAGCTTGTCCTGGGCGGCGAACCCCGCGGCGAGCACCGGCAGGGAGATGACGAGCGAGGCGGCGCACACCTTGGCCAGGAACAGGCCCTGGCTGGTGATGAAGCCGGTCAGGAAGACGGGCGCGGTCTCGGCGACGACGCCGGTGAGCACCCGCGCGAACAGCAGCTCGTTCCAGCTGAAGATGAAGCAGATCAGCGCCGTCGCCGCGATGCCGGGCAGCGCGATGGGGGCGACCACCCGGGCGAGGATCGTCGGCAGCCGGGCCCCGTCCACCCGGGCCGCCTCGATGACCGCGACCGGCACCTCGGCGAGGAAGGACTGCATCATCCACACCGCGATCGGCAGGTTCATCGCGGTGTAGAGGACGACCAGCAGCCAGATGTTGTCGAGGGTCCCGGTGTGCTTGGCGAACAGGTAGATCGGCAGCAGTCCCGCGACGGCCGGGAGCATCTTCGTGGACAGGAAGAAGAACAGCACGTCCGTCCATTTGCGCACCGGCCGGATCGACAGCGCGTAGGCGGCGGGGAGGGCGAGCAGCAGGACGAAGAGGGTGGAGACCACCGATGCCACCGCCGAGTTGATCAGCGCGGGCCAGGGGCTCGCCCCGCCGCCGACGCCGAAGAACTCGCGGTAGCCGTCCAGGGTGAGGGCGGCGCCGAAGGACGGCGGGTTGGTCGCCGCGTCCTGCTCGGAGTGGAAGGACGTCAGCGCCATCCAGGCGATGGGCAGGAAGAAGACGATGCCGGCCAGCCAGGCCACGAGGCCCAGGCCGTGGCGTCGCAGCGCGGTCATGAGCGGGCCACCTCCTCGCGGAACAGGGACGAGACCACGCGCAGGGCGAAGGTCGCGATGACAAGGGAGCCGATGACGACCAGGACGCCCGCGGCCGAGGCCAGGCCGTTCTCATGGGCCTGGTAGAAGCTCTGGTAGACGGTGTACGGCAGGTTCGCCGTGCCGAGGCCGCCGGAGGTGATGGTGAACACCGCGTCGAAGTTCTGCACGATGTAGATCGAGCCGAGCAGGGCGCCCAGTTCGAGATAGCGGCGCAGATGGGGCAGGGTGAGATGGCGGAAGATCTGCCAGTCGCTCGCGCCGTCCACCCGGGCCGCCTCGATCTGCTCCCGGTCCCGGCTCTGCAGCCCGGCCAGCAGGATCAGCATCATGAACGGCGTCCACTGCCACACCAGGGACGCCTCCACCGCGAGCAGCGGGGTGTGCGAGATCCAGTCCGGCTGGGGGCCGCCGACGTAGTGCAACAGCCCGTTGAGCAGGCCGTACTCGGGGTTGTAGAGCACGTGTTTCCACAGCAGCGCGGCGGCCACCGGCACCACCAGGAAGGGCGCGATCAGCAGGGTGCGCACGACGCCCCGGCCGGGGAAGCGCCGGTCCAGGAGCAGGGCGAGGAGCAGCCCGAGCACCAGGCTGGCCAGCACCACCGCCACGGTGAGCAGGACCGTCGTCCACACCGAGTGGCGCAGGTCCGTATCGGTGAGCACCTGGCGGTAGTTGGCGAGGCCGGTGAAGCGGCGGGCCTTGGGGTAGAGGGCGTTCCAGTCGAAGAACGAGATCACCAGCGTGGCCACGAAGGGCAGCTGGGTGACCGCGATCATGAAGACGAGGGCGGGCAGCAGCGGGGCCCGGGTGGCCCAGGCGCGCAGCCGGGCCGGGGGCCGTTTCAGCGGCCGGGCGGGGGCGGCCGGGTACGGGGCCGTGGTGGTGGCGGTCATCGTCCCTCGTACTCCTTGGAGATCTTCTCGGCGAGCTGCTGGGACTTCTTCAGGGCCGCGTCGACGGACTGGCGTCCGGCGATGGCCGCGCTGATCTCCTGGGAGACCCTGGTGCCGAGATCGGTGAACTCGGGGATGTCGACGAACTGGATGCCGGGCGCGGGGCGGGGCTGCACGCCGGGGTCGTCCGGGCGGCTGCTCTCGATGGCCTGCCGGGTCATCTCCTGGAAGGCCGCGGCGGACTGCCGGTAGTCGGCGTTGTCGTACGTCGAAGCCCGTTTGCCCGCCGGGACGTCGGGCCAGCCGCTGGTCCTGCCGACCAGCCGCTCGTACTCCTTGCTCGATGCCCAGGAGACGAACTTCCAGGCCCGGTCGGGGTTGTGGGAGGCGTGCTGGATGCCCCAGGCCCAGGTGTAGAGCCAGCCGGAGGACGCGGTCCGCTCGACGGGGGCGGGGGCGTAGCCGAGCTTTCCCTTGACCGGGGAGCCCTTCGCCTCCAGGGAGCCGGCCGCGGAGGTGGCGTCGTACCACATGGCGACCTTGCCCTGCGTCATGTCGTTCAGGCACTCGGCGAACCCGGACTGCGCGGCGCCGGACTCGCCGTGCGCGCGGACCAGGCCGACATAGAACTTCGTCGCCTTCTCGAAGGCGGGCGAGTCCAGCCGCGCCTTCCAGTCCTTGTCGAACCAGGTGCCGCCGAAGGTGTTCACGACCGTGGTCAGCGGCGCCGCCATCTCGCCCCAGCCGGGCAGCCCGCGCAGGCAGATGCCCCGCATGCCGGGCCGCGCGCCGTCAACCTTCGCGGCGAGGTCGGCCACCTGCTGCCAGGTGGGGTGGGCGGGCATGGTCAGGCCCTTCGCCGCGAACACGTCCTTGCGGTACATCAGGAAGGACGACTCGCCGTAGAAGGGCTGCCCGTAGAGCTTGCCGTCGTCGCCGGTGAGGGACGTGCGCATCGGCGCCAGTACGTCCTTCTCGTCGTACGACGGGTCCTTCGCGACGTAGCCGTCCATCGGGCGCAGCCAGCCGTTGCGGGCGTAGATCGGGATCTCGTAGTTGGAGAGGGTGGCGACGTCGTACTGGCCCGCCTGGTTGGCGAAGTCCTGGCTGATCTTGTCGCGGACGTCGTTCTCCGGCAGCACGGTGAAGTTCACCTTGATGCCGGTCTCCTTGGTGAAATGCGTGGCGGTGAGCTTCTGGAGCTCCACCATCTGGGGGTTGTTGACCATCAGTACGTTGATCGAGTCGCCGCCGGATCCGGCTCCGCCCGCCCCGACCCAGCAGCCGGACAGCAGGGGGGTGAGCAGCGTCCCTGCGGCGGCCAGGACGAGCAGGGCTCGTGGCCTCCGTCGGCTCGGGGTGCGCATGGATCACTCCTGGATGTATGGGGATATAAGGGGTGTTCAGTGGGTGGGGAGCGCCCACGGGGGACGGGAAACGGGCATCTCAGACCCGGATGACCTGCGGGCCCAGCAGGGCGTAGCGATGGGCCTCGGCCACCGGGAGCTGGGTGCTGGTCACGATCGCCTCCAGCGCGCCGACGTCCGCGAACCGGCAGAAGCTCGCCGCGCCGAACTTGGTGTGCACGCCCGCGAACACGGTGCGCCGCGCCGCCCGCATCGCCTGCGCCTTGACCTCGCCGACCGCCGGATCGGGCGTGGTCAGGCCGTGTTCGCGGGAGATGCCGTTGGCGCCGACATAGGCGAGGTCGAGGACGAAGCCGGAGAGCATCGTCGTCGTCCAGTGGTCGACGGTGGCCAGCGTGCCGGCCCGCACCCGGCCGCCGAGGAGCAGCACCTGGATGTGGTCCGCCCCGGCGAGGGCGCCCGCGGCCGGCAGGGACGCGGTGACCACGGTCAGCGGCCGGTCCCTCGGCAGCGCCTCGGCGATGAGCTGCGGGGTGAAGCCCTCGTCGACGAAGACGGTCTCGGCGTCGCCCAGCAACTCGGCCGCGGCTGCGGCGATCCGGCGCTTCTCGGGCACCTGGCTGGTGGCCCGGAAGGCCAGCGTGGTCTCAAAACCGGCGCTCTCCACCGGACAGGCCCCGCCATGGGTGCGGCGGATCAGCCCGTGGTCCTCCAGGGCGCGCAGATCGCGCCGGACGGTCTCCTTGGCCACGCCCAGTCCGGCGGCGAGCGCGGTGACATCGACCGCGCCGGTGGCACGCGCGGCCCGCACGATCTCGCGCCGGCGTTCCTCCGCCGTTCCGGTCATCCCGGCACCCTCCTCCCCGCGGAACTGCCCGTTCGGGCCCATGGGGGAAGTTGTACCGCCGCTCCGCCACCCTGACCAGGCTTGTTGCCCGCCCGATGCTGCCCGCTTGAGCCCGTTTGCCCGGCGCGCTGCCCGCCGCGGACCTGCGCGGCGGCGCGGGCCGGAGGGGAAACGGGCGCCTCGCATGCCCGGATGCGGTGTCGGACGGGCCCGTTCGGCGCCCGTTCGCCCGTTTCCGGGCGGCGCGGTGGGGTCCGGTGTGGCGCGATGCGGCCCGGTGCCGCTCCTGGGGCAGCCGGTGTTGACCGCCTCGCGAGGCCCCCCTTAGCGTGAGCCCGTTCATGAATATGGACGATGATCACAGGAATGCACGTCGAGGAGTCCGTGTGAAGGCCGCCGCGTTCGTCTACCCCTGGGACGTCAACGGGGACCCCGACGCCCCCGCCCGCATCGCCGGGCTCGGCGTCGAGCAGGTGACCCTCGCCGCCGCCTACCACTCCACCCGCGCCCTGACCCCGCGCCACCCCCGCCACCGCGTCGTCACCGCCGAACACGCGGCCGTCCTCTATCCGCCGGGCGACCACTGGACCGGGCGCACCCCGCGCCCGTACCCCGCGGGACGCTGGGCCCCCGGTGACGCCCACGGCGAGGCCGCGCGGGCGCTCACCGGCGCCGGTCTCGCGGTGCACACCTGGGTGGTCCTCGCGCACAACTCCCGCCTGGGCGCGGAACATCCGGACACCTCCGTCGTCAACGCCTACGGCGACCGCTACCCCTGGGCGCCCTGCGTCGCCCAGGAGGCCACCCGTGCCTATCTCGTCGACCTCGCCGCCGAGGCCGCCGTACGCCCCGGCGCACAGGGCACCGAGCTGGAGTCCCTCGGCTGGTACGGACTGCCGCATCTGCACGCCCACGACAAGATCTCCGGTGTGCCCCTGGGCGAGGCCGGGGAGTACCTGATGTCCCTGTGCTTCTGCCGCTCCTGCCGTACGGGCTACGGGGAACAGGGCCTGGCGGCCGAGGAGTTGGCCGCCGCCGTACGGGCCGCCCTGGAGCCGCTGTGGCGGGGCGCGGCGATCGACCGGGGTCTTTCGGCGGTGCCGGAACTGCTCGGCGAGGAGCGGGCCGCCGCCGTCCGGGCCTGGCGGGACGGGACCGCCCGGGGTCTCCAGGAGGAGGCGGTGGCCGCCGTACGCGCCGCCGCGCCCGCCGGGTTCCAGATCCTGCTGCACGCCGACCCCGTCCCCGAGCACTGCGGCGCGAACGCGGGCGTCGACCCGGCCCACATCCTCTCCGTGGCCGACGGTGTCGTGGTCCCCTGCGCCGGGGGCACCTCCCCGCTGGCACCCTTCGCCGCGCACGCGGGTGAACGGACCGTGCTGGCCGCCAACTTCACCGTCGTCTCCGGGATGGGCGGCAGCCCCCGCACCCTCGCGGCGGACGCGGCCCGCGCCCGGGCGGCCGGTGCGACCGAACTGCGGCTCTATCACGCCGGGTTGGCGTCGGACGGGGATCTGGCGGCGGTGCGCGAGGCGCTGGCGGCGCGCTGAACCAGCGGGACCGCGGTCGCCACCATCGCGAGGCCGTAGCAGGGCAGCAGCAGCCCGGGACCCGCCAGTTCGACCAGCCCGGCGCCCGCCGCGAGCCCGATGACGTTCGGCGTGTACATCAGCGTGCTCGCGGTGGCCGACACCCGGCCGAGCAGCGCGCCCGGAGTCTCCCGCTGCACGGCGGTGAACGCGGCGGTCAGCACACAGGGCAGACCGAGACCGGATGCCAGCGAGGACGCGAGCGCCACCGGGTCGGACGGGACGGCCCGCGCGATCACCGCGAGCCCGGTCAGGGTCATGCCCGCCGCCGCGAACCGCCGGGCGCCCAGCCGGCGCAGCGCGGGGCCGGTGAGCAGGCCGACCGTCACCGAGCCCGCGCCCTGGACGGCGTACAGCACGCCCGCGTAGGCGGGGGAGTGGCCGAGGCGGTCGATCACGGCGTACAGCGCGGCACTGGCGAGGGACGTGAGCAGCAGCGTCGTACCGCCCGCCCGGACCAGGGGGCGCAGGCCGTCATGGCGCCACAGGTACCGGACGCCCTCGGCGGTACGGCGGTGCCGGTCGCCGCCGTCCGGGGCTGCCGGACGCTCCTCGCGGACGCGCAGCAGGGCGCACAGTCCGGCCGTGGCGGCGAAACTGGCCGCGTCCAGAGCGGCGACGGCCGGGCCGCCGAAGGCCGCGTACAGACCGGCGCCGGTGAGCGGGGCGACGAGCTTCATGCCCTCGGTGATCGTCATCCGCAGCCCGTTGAAGTCGCCGAGGAGGTCGGCCGGGACGACCGCGGCGACCAGCGCCGACTCCGCCGCGCCGGTGACCACGTCGGCGGTGCCGTACAGGAACAGGACGGCGAACAGCAGCCACAGCCGGGCCGGGGAGTCGACGGCGAAGAGGGTGAGGAGCAGCGCGGCCAGGGCCAGGTTCACGGTGATGATCAGGGGTTTGCGGCGGACCCGGTCGGCGAGGGTGCCGAGGGCCGGGCCCGCCAGGGTGGGCGCCCACAGGGCGAGCAGGCACAGACCGGCCAGGCCGTCGGACCCGGTGAGGTCCTTCACCCAGATGCCGGACGCCAGCCACAGCGCGGAGCTGCCGAAGGCGTTCACCACGAGGCCGGTCAGATACCGGCGCGCATCGCGGTCGCGCAGCACCCGGAGCACGGTCGAAGAGGTCGTCATGCCGAACCATGGTGCGTCTGAGGAGGGCCCGCCCGGATCGGTCGTCTTCCCTATTCGCCGGTGCCGGACGGCGTAGCCACCGACGACGGACGCCCTACGCACCGATGACCGGCGCCGTATGCGCCGATGGGTTCCGGGCCGCCGGCCGGTCCACCCCTGAGGACCCCGCTCCCTGATCCGGCCTGATCCAAACGAAGGACACTCGCCCGGCCCACGCCCTCGGCCACCTGACGGCGCTCCGAGGGAACCTCCCTTGATGCCCGAATTCCCGCACCGGAACACGCAGTTCCGGTGCGTCGCTCGGACATGGCTGGAAAAAGACGTCCGTATCGATCGGGTAACAGGCCTCGCGGTACCGCTTGTTATGCGCGTAGACAATCCGTGACCTGGTCACTCACTCTAGCCACCAGATCCGGAGAATCCATGCGGAAGTCCCTCAGAGCGGCCGCCGCCGGCGCCGCCTGCGTCGTCGCCGGTGCCGCCCTGTACGGCGCGGGCGCGGCCACCGCCGGTCAGTCGACGGCCAACTCCACCCACGAGCCCTACAACATCGGGCTCCTGACGAAGGACATCGACACCTACTACGGCACCACCGCCGACGGCAACGGCGTCTACCAGGCGTCGCCGACCAGCCCGTACGCCAAGGACCTGGCGCGGATCGACGCGGACGCCAGGAAGTACATCGACCGGGCCGCCCGTACCTCGCGCGCGCACCACCAGAAGCCCGCCGTCATGTTCGACATCGACGACACGGTGCTGCTGAGCCTCGACTACGAGAAGCGCAACAACTACGGCTACAACTCGGCCACCTGGAACGACTACGTCAACCAGGCCAGCCGTCCGGCCGTCTTCGGCAGCCCCGAGCTGATCCGCTACGCCCAGTCCAAGGGCGTCACGGTCTTCTACAACTCGGGTCTCACCGAGGCGCAGCGCGGTGCCGCGGTCACCAACCTGAAGAAGGTCGGTGCCGACGTCAACCTGGACGCCGCCCACATGTTCCTCAAGGACTCGGCCAACCCGCCGGCCTACCTGAGGGACTGCGCCACCCCGGGCACCTGGACGTGCACGACCGTCCAGTACAAGGCCGGTACCCGCAAGCACATCGAGAAGGACCTCGGCTACAAGATCGTCGCCGACTTCGGCGACCAGTACTCGGACCTGGACGGCGGCTACTCCGGCCGTACGTACAAGCTGCCGAACCCGACGTACTTCGTCGGCTGAGGCATCCCAAACCTCCGTCCGGGGCCCGGTAGGGCCCTCTGACGCCCGCGCCCCCGCCACCGGCCGCCGCATGGACGGCGCCGTGGCGGGGGCGCGGTGGTTCTCGCCGGTCGCCGGGGCGACCGGGGCCTCACTTCTTCAGCGCCGCCGCCATCATGGCCCGCGCCACCGGCGCCGCCAGCCCGTTGCCGCTGACCTCCGAGCGCGCCGCGTCCGACTGCTCGACCATCACCGCGACGGCCACCTCCTTGCCGTTGCTGTCGGACTTGCCGAACGAGGTGAACCAGGCGTACGGCGTCTTGCTGTTGTTCTCGCCGTGCTGCGCGGTACCGGTCTTGCCGCCGACGGTCGCACCGTCGATCAGCGCGTTGGTGCCGGTGCCGTCCTTGACCACGGTCTCCATGGCGGACTGGAGCTGGGTCGCGGTCCGGGCGCTGATGATCCGCTTGGATCCGGTGTCGGCGTCGTAGTCGTGCACCACGTCACCGCCGCTGTCCACGGTCCGGGAGACCATGTGCGGCGAGGGCAGCTCACCGCCGTTGGCGATCGCCGCGGACACCATCGCCATCTGGAGCGGGGTCGCGGTGACGTCGTACTGGCCGATGCCGGTCAGCGCGGTCGAGGACTTGTCCATGTCCTTCGGGTAGACGCTGGGGTAGGCGCGCACCGGCACGTCCTGGCGGTCGTCGTTGAAGCCGTACTTCTCCGCCATGGCCCGCACCTTGTCCTGGCCGAGGTCGACGGCCATCTTGGCGAAGACGTTGTTGCAGGAGTACTGGAGCGCCACCCGGATCGGGGCGTTGCGGCACGGCGCCGAGGGGTTCTCGTTGGCCAGATCCCTCACCGTGCCCGGCAGCCGGTACGGATCGGGGCTGTCGGTGTGCTGGTCGACGTTCTTGTACAGCCCGCTCTCCAGCGCGGCCGAGGCCACGACCAGCTTGAACGTCGAGCCGGGCGGCAGCGGCTGGCGCAGCGCCCGGTTGTTCATCGGCTTGTCCGGGTCCGCGTTGAGCTGCTTCCAGGCACCGCCCGCCGTGTTGGCGTCGGTGAGCTGCGAGGGGTCGTACGACGGGGTCGACACCGCGGCCAGGATGCGGCCGGTCTTCGGGTCGATGGCGACGGCCCCGCCCTTCTTGTCGCCGAGCGCGTCATAGGCGGCCTTCTGCACCGCCGGGTCGATGGTGGTGACGACGTCGCCGGGGTCGGCCCGCTCACCGGTGAGGGTGTCCATGATCGTCTTCAGGCCCGGGTCCGTGCCGTTGAGCAGATCGGTGTAGATGCCCTCCAGCTGGGTGGGCGCGTACGCCTGCGAGGCGTAGCCGGTCACCGCCGCGTACAGCTTGCCGTCCTTGTAGGTGCGTTTGTAGGCGAGATCGCCTCCCTTGGTCCGGGCCGAGCCGGTGATGGCGTTTCCGGCCACGATGATGTTCCCGAGCGGCTGCGAGTAGGTCGCGATCGCGTTCCGCCGGTTGTTCGTGTCGTCCGCGAGGGCCTGTCCGTCGTAGAACTGCACCCAGGTCGCCCTCACCAGCAGGGCGATCACGAGCAGCAGTGAGAAGACGGACGCTCGCCTGATCGTCTTGTTCATCCCGTTCATCCCGCACGGAAGACGTCCGGGAAGGGCATGAACGTTCCCGCGCGCCGGGTTTTCTCATGTCCCGTTCATCCCGAGCGCCCCCGTTCATCCCCCGCTCATGGGTCTGCTCACGGCTCCCGGATCCGCGGATCCGGCGTCCGGGGCTCATGCGTCCAGGACGAGGACGACCTCCTCGATCTCCTCGCCCCGGCCGTTGGCGAAGCCCCGCGCCCGGACGGACTCGCGGAAGCCGCACTTGGCCAGGACCCGCAGCGAGGCGGCGTTGTCGGCCGCCGCCCGCGCGTAGAGCGGCCGCTCGGGAACCTCGGCGAGCAGGGCGCGCAGCGCGGCCGTCGCCACCCCCCGGCCCCAGTGGGCGCGGTCGATCCAGTACGTCACCTCGCGCTCGCCCGGCTCCCCGTAGACCGCCGCGCTGCCGGCCACCCGCCCGTCGGCCAGCACCGTGCGCAGCACGTCACGGGAGGCGCGGATCCGTTTGAGACGGGTCTCGAAGGCGTCCCGGTCGGCCGGGTCCTGGGGGCCGAACGCGGCCATCCGCAGGGCCACCGGGTCGGTCATCTGCCGGAAGAACAACGGCAGATCCTCGTCGTGGACGGTCCGCAGCGTGATCTCCATGGGGCCGAAGACTACGACGGTGCGACCGCCGCGCCGGGCCGCGCCGCGCGCAGCCCGCGGCGCGCAGCCCGCGGTTCGCGTCCCGAGATCCGAGAAGCGTCGAGGGGGGAGACGCGCGCAGCCCGCGGCGCGCAGCCCGCGGTTCGCGTCCCGGCCCCGGCTCGCGCTCAGGCCCCCCGGCTCGTGCTCAGAGCCTGCGGGTCGCCAGGGCCAGCCGGTCCCGGGCCTCGAACAGCGCGTCCTTGATCGTCTGTTCATGGGCGGGGGTCAGCCGGGCCACCGGCACCGAGCAGCTGACCGCGTCGCGGGCCGGGACGCGGTACGGCAGGGCCACGCCGAAGCAGCGCAGCCCCACGGTGTTCTCCTCGCGGTCGACCGCGAAACCCCGCTCCCGCACCCGGTGCAGCTCCTCGATCAGCCGTTCCCGGTCGGTGAGGCCGTGCTCGGTGAGCGCGGGCAGCTCCGGCGGCAGCAGCGCCCGTACCTCGTCGTCGGTGTACGTGGCGAGGATCGCCTTGCCGAGGGAGGTGGAGTGGGCCGGGAGACGGCGCCCGACCCGGGTGAAGGGGCGCAGACAGTGCGGGGACCGGCGGGTGGCGAGGTAGACCACGCTGGTGCCGTCGAGCCGGGCCAGATGGATGGTCTCGGTGGTGTCGTCGGCGAGCCGGTCCAGCGCCGGGCGGGCGGCGGCCACCACCTCGTCGCCGTCGATGTACGAGGTGCCCACCAGCAGCGCCCGCACCCCGATGCCGTACCGCGTGCCCGTCGCGTCCGTCTCCACCCAGCCCAGCTCCACCAGGGTGCGCAGCAACATGTACAGACTGGACTTGGGGTAGCCGATCGCCTCCTGCACGGCCGCGAGGGAGTGCATGCCGGGGCGGCCGGCGAAGTACTCCAGCAGTTCGACCGTCCGTACCGCGGACTTGACCTGAGCCCCGGCCGCGTCGCCTGCCGTCATCGCTTTCGACCCCTTCGCCTCGACGGCGTTCAGTCTAAGGAACGCCGGGAACCGGCGGCACGGGCGCGACGTCCTCCGTCCCATGACCAGTGAACCCGGAAGCGCCCTGGAGATCCGCGCCGCGCTGCCCGCCGAGGCCGAGGCCATCGCCGAACTGCACCTGCGCGCCCGCTCGACGTACTACCCGGACGGGGTTCCGCAGGCGGAGTTCGACTGGACCGAGGCGTGGCGGGAGTCCGTCGGGCGGGCCGAGGGACGGGTGCTGTGCGCCGTCCGGGAGGGACGGCCGGCCGGGATCGCCTCCTTCCGGACCCCGGAGGGAGCCGGGCCGGACACCGTCAAGCTGTTCCAGTTCCATGTCGACCCGGACCACTGGCGGGGCGGCATCGGCACGGCGCTGCACAGCGCCTGTGTGGATGAGTGGCGGGCGGCCGGGCGGCGCACGGCCGTGCTCGACGTGCATGTGGACAACCTGCGCGCCCAGGGCTTCTACGCCCGGCAGGGCTGGGTGCCGGACCCGGAGAACCCGCCCGCCGCGGGGGACCACCACCTGTTCCTGCGGTACGCCGTGCCGCCGGGGGAATGACCAGGAGCGTTTGAACGTTCACGTACTCGGCGGAGATCGACTCCGCACCCGTACGACCTGGAAAGAGCCGAAGACATGCGCGTCGAGATCTGGAGCGACATCGCCTGCCCCTGGTGCTATGTGGGCAAGGCCCGCTTCGAGAAGGCGCTCGCCGCCTTCCCGCACCGCGAGGACGTGGAGGTGGTGCACCGCTCCTTCGAGCTGGACCCCGGCCGCGCCAAGGGCGATGTCGAGTCCGTGCTCACCATGCTGACCAGGAAGTACGGCATGAGCGAGGCGCAGGCCGAGGCCGGGGAGGACAACCTGGGCGCCCAGGCCGCCGCCGAGGGCCTGGACTACCGCACCCGGGGCCGCGACCACGGCAACACCTTCGACATGCACCGCCTGCTGCACCTGGCCAAGGAGCGCGGCCGGCAGGACGAGCTGGTCCAGGCCCTGTACCGGGCCAACTTCGCCGAGGAGCGGTCCGTCTTCGCCGAGGGCGACGAACGGCTGGTCGAGCTGGCCACCGGAGCCGGGCTCGACGCGGAGGAGGTGCGCGCGGTGCTCGCCGACCCGCAGGCGTACGCCGACGCGGTGCGCGAGGACGAGCGCGAGGCCGCCGAGCTCGGTGCGAACGGCGTCCCCTTCTTCGTGCTCGACCGCAAGTACGGCGTCTCCGGCGCCCAGCCCGCCGAGGTCTTCAGCCAGGCGCTCGGCCAGGCATGGGGCGAGCGCGCTCCGCTGAAGCTGGTCGACCAGGGCGACGCCGAGGCCTGCGGGCCCGACGGATGCGCGGTGCCGCCGAGGGGCTGACCGCGCGGGGCAGGAACCCCAGGTCGGCGCGGTCGTACAAGAAACCCTTGGCGCGTCCCTGTGAGAACGCGCGATGGACGGGGGCCCCGCCGACCCGCACAGTGGGCTCATGGAGACCTTCGAGAGCCTCGTTCGCGCCGAGTTCCGCCCGAAGAACACCTATCTGAACACCGCGACCAGCGGCCTGCTCCCGGCCCGCACCCTCGCCGCGCTCCAGGAGGCGATGGCGCTCCGGGCCGAGGGCCGCCCGCTGGACCCGCTGTTCGAGGACGTCGAGCGCGCCCGCGCCGCCTTCGCCCGGCTGGCCGGGGTCCCGGCGAGCCGGGTGGCGGCCGGTCCTTCGGTCGCCGCGCAGACGGGTCTGATCGCGGCCTCCCTGCCCGCGGGCGCCGAAGTCCTCACCGCCGAGGACGACTTCACCTCCGTGGTGAACCCCTTCCATGTGCGCGGCGACCTCAAGGTGCGCGCCGTACCGCTGGAGCGGCTCGCCGAGTCGGTGCGCCCCGGGACCGCGCTGGTCGCGGTCAGCGCCGCGCAGTCCGCCGACGGCCGCGTCGCCGATCTGACCGCCCTGCGCGCGGCGGCCCGCACCCACGGCGCGCGCACCTACGTGGACTTCTCCCAGGCCGCCGGGTGGCTGCCGTTCGACGCGAACGGCTACGACTACACCGTCTCCACCACCTTCAAGTGGCTGCTCGGCCCGCACGGCGCCGCCTTCCTCGTCGTCCCCGAGGACCTCGGCGGGCTGCCCCCGCTGCTCGCGGGCTGGGTCGCGGCCGAGAACCCGTGGGACAGCTGCTACGGTCCGGTCGCCGAACTCGCCCGCTCCGCCCGCCGGTTCGACGTCAGCCCCGGCCTGTTCACCTACAGCGGGGTGTACTCCTCGCTCACGCTGATCGAGGAGCTGGGCGTGGCCGCCGTGCACGCGCACGATCTGGCGCTCGCCGACCGCTTCACGCGAGGGCTCGCCCGGCTGGGGCACGAGCCGCTGCCCGCGCCCGGCTCGGCGATCGTCTCGGTGCCCGGACTCGGCGCGAAACAGGCCGAGTTGAGCCGCGCCGGTGTCCAGGTGTCCGACCGGGCGGGCAATCTGCGCGCGTCCTTCCACCTCTACAACACGACGGCGGACGTGGACCGGCTGCTCGACGCGCTGGCCGGTCAGTCCCCCGGGACATGACCGGGCCGGGGCCTCCCGTCCCACACGTGGAGGCCCCGGCCCGGTGTTCCGACGCGCCTACCTCACCGGGGTGAAGTCGCGCGCCCCGATGAACTCCGGTCGGCGCACCGGCGCGGCGAACGGCTCCACCGCCGTGTTCTCCACGCTGTTGAACACGATGAAGACGTTGCTGCGCGGGAACGGGGTGATGTTGTCCCCCGAGCCGTGCATGCAGTTGCAGTCGAACCAGGTGGCCGAGCCCGGCCTGCCGGTGAACAGCTTGATGCCGTGCTCGCCCGCCAGTTCGGTCAGCGCCGCGTCGGAGGGGGTGCCCGCGTCCTGCATCTGGAGCGACTTCTTGTAGTTGTCCCTGGGCGTCTCGCCCGCGCAGCCCAGGAACGTCCGGTGCGAGCCCGGCATGATCATCAGGCCGCCGTTGGTGTCGTGGTTCTCGGTCAGCGCGATCGAGACGGACACCGTGCGCATGTTCGGCAGGCCGTCCTCGGCGTGCCAGGTCTCGAAGTCCGAGTGCCAGTAGAAGCCGCTCGCGCCGAAGCCCGGCTTGACGTTGATCCGCGACTGGTGGACGTACACGTCCGAGCCGAGGATCTGGCGGGCCCGGCCGACCACGCGCTCGTCGCGCACCAGGCGCGCGAACACCTCGCTGATCCGGTGCACCTCGAAGACCGAGCGGATCTCCTGGGACTTCGGCTCCACGATGGAGCGCTCGTCGAAGCGGATCGCCGGGTCGGTGACCAGCCGGTCCAGCTCCTGCCGGTAGATCTCGACCTCGTCGGAGCCGATCAGCTGGTCGACGGAGAGGAAGCCGTCACGCTCGAACGCCTGGAGATCGCCCGCCGCGATCGGTCCCGGCGTGCCGGGCGAACCCCACAGGACCGGATCCTGGCGGGGGACGGTCACCTCGGTGGCGCCGCGGGTCGGGTAGAGGTCCTTCACGGTGGCGGTGGTCATGGTCGCTCACACCTCCTCGGGCTCGGGCTCCGTGAGCAGCGGGTAGACGCCGTTCTCGTCGTGGTCCTCCCGTCCGGTGACGGGCGGGTTGAACACGCAGATGCAGTGGAAGTCCTCCTTGACCCGCAGCGTGTGCCGCTCGTGCCCGTTCAGGAGGTACATGGTGCCGGGCGTGATGGTGTACGTCTGCCCGGTCTCGCGGTCGGTCAGTTCGGCCTCGCCCCTGGTGCAGACGACGGCCTCGATGTGGTTGGCGTACCACATCTGCGTCTCGGTCCCCGCGTACAGGATGGTCTCGTGCACGGAGAAGCCGACCCGCTCCTTGGCCAGGACGATGCGCTTGCTCTCCCAGGTGCCCGACTTCGACTTGACGTGGCGGTCGGTGCCTTCGATGTCCTTGAACGATCGGACGATCACGGTGGTGCTTCCTCCTGGTCGGACGTTGCGGTCAGACGGTGTGTTTCCGGTGGTTCAGACGGTTTCCCGGACGGCGCGGGCGAGGATGCTCAGACCCTCGTCCAGCTCGTCGGGGGTGATGGTCAGGGCCGGCAGCAGCTTGACGACCTCGCTCTCCGGCCCCGAGGTCTCGATGAGCAGGCCCAGTTCGAAGGCCCGCCGCGCGATGCGCCCGGCACGGTCCTTGGCGTGGAACTCGATGCCCCACACCAGCCCGCGCCCGCGGTACTCCTTGACGTCGGCGAGGTTCTCCTCGGTGATGGAGATCAGCGCCTGCTCGACCTGCTCGCCGCGGGCCCGGGTCTGCTTCTCCATGGCCGAGCCGTCGGTCCAGTACGCCTCCAGGGCCGCGGCGGCGGTGACGAACGCGGGGTTGTTGCCGCGGAAGGTGCCGTTGTGCTCGCCCGGCTCCCAGACGTCCAGCTCGGGCCGGAACAGGCACAGCGACATCGGCAGGCCGTAGCCGCTGATGGACTTCGACACCGTGACGATGTCGGGGGTGATCCCGGACTCCTCGAAGGAGAAGAAGGCGCCGGTACGGCCGCAGCCCATCTGGATGTCGTCGACGATCAGCAGCATGTCCTGCCGCTCGCACAGCTCCTTGAGCGCGCGCAGCCACTCGGGCCGGGCCACATTGATGCCGCCCTCGCCCTGCACGGTCTCCACGATCACCGCGGCGGGCTTGTTCAGACCGGAGCCCTGGTCCTCAAGCAGCCGCTCGAACCACAGGAAGTCCGGGACGGTGCCCTCGAAGTAGTTGTCGAACGGCATCGGGGTGCCGTGCACCAGCGGGACGCCGGCACCGGCACGCTTGAAGGCGTTGCCGGTCACCGCGAGCGAGCCCAGGGACATGCCGTGGAAGGCGTTGGTGAAGGACACGATGGCCTCGCGGCCCTTCACCTTCCGGGCCAGCTTCAGCGCCGACTCCACGGCGTTGGTGCCGGTCGGGCCCGGGAACATGACCTTGTACGGCAGATCGCGCGGGCGCAGCACCAGGTTCTGGAAGGTCTCCAGGAAGCGGCGCTTGGCGGTGGTCGACATGTCCAGGCCGTGGGTGACCCCGTCCCGGGACAGATAGTCGATCAGCGCCCGTTTGAGCACCGGGTTGTTGTGGCCGTAGTTGAGTGATCCGGCACCGGCGAAGAAGTCGAGGTACGCATGGCCGTCCTCGTCGTACATCCGGCTGCCCTGCGCGCGGTCGAACACGGTGGGCCAGCCGCGGCAGTAGCTGCGCACCTCGGACTCGAGGGTCTCGAAGACGCTGAGGTCGGGCTGGGTGATGGTCACGGTGATTCGCTCCTCAGTGGGCGTGGGAATCGGCCGA
Organism: Streptomyces sp. LaBMicrA B280; assembly: GCF_049222185.1. Classification (NCBI taxonomy): domain Bacteria; kingdom Bacillati; phylum Actinomycetota; class Actinomycetes; order Kitasatosporales; family Streptomycetaceae; genus Streptomyces; species Streptomyces sp. LaBMicrA B280. Next base: position 139,585 of record NZ_JBMJCT010000006.1, read on the forward strand.
CGGGCCGATGCGGTAGAGGACTTCGGAGTCGTGCGGGGCGTCCGGGAACAGCTCGGCGGGGAACAGCACCTCGCGGGTGAGGTGCGCGCCGTGCCGTTCGGCGTACGAGGTGAACAGCCGCTCGGAGGCGGTGTTGCCGGGCGTGATGGTGGTCTCGATCCGGTTGACGCCGGACTCGGCGAGCCGCGCGGTCAGTCCGTCCAGCAGAGCGGCGGCGATGCCGTGGCCCCGGTGGGCGGAGTCCACGGCGACCTGCCAGACGAGCAGGGTGTCGGGGCGGTCGGGCCGCACGTAGCCGGTGATGAATCCGATGGGTGTGCCGTCCGCACCACGCGCCACCGCCGAGGTGCCGGCGAAGTCCCGGCACCACAGCAGATAGCTGTAGGACGAGTTGAGATCGAGCGTTTTCGAGTCCTTGGCGAGGCGCCAGAGCGCGGCGCCGTCGGCCGTTGCCGGTCGGTCTATGAGCAGGTCTGCGGGTGCGGCAGTCATGCGGCACGAATTTAGCGAGGCAAATTAAAAAATGCACGACCGCAGACGCGAAGCGGCTCGGGGGAGTGTGTGGAATGTCTGGATTGCCCCACGGCAAAGTGGGGCAAAATACCCTCATTGTGGGGTGTGTCACACCCCTGAAACCATCGGAAATCTCCCGGAAAACTGACCCGTTTAGTCGCGCAAAAAGCGGGCAGAAGACTATGGGAAGCTACCGTCCGGGAAATTGGCGGGAATTGTGAAACTAAATTGAATTCAAGCTCCGGTGGTGCCGTCAATTCGTTCACGGAGAATGTCCGCGTGTCCGTTGTGGCGGGCGTACTCCTCGATGAGATGGATCAGCACCCAGCGCACACTGACCTCCGCCCCGGCCATCGGCCCGTCCGCGATCCGGCCGGTGGCCTCCAGCGGCCGCCCGGCGCACAGCTCGCGGCCGCGCGCGACCTCCCGGTGCCAGACGGTCAGCGCCTCGTCCAGCCCGCGCGCCGGAGCCAGGGCGTACCCGGACTCCTCCTCGAACAGCGGCGGCAGGTCCAGGCCGCCCAGCACCCGCTGGAACCAGGTCCGCTCGACCTCCGCGAGATGCTGCACCAGGCCCAGCAGGGTCAGCTCCGACGGCTCCGCCGAGGCGGCCCGCGCCTGCCCGTCGGACAGGCCGCGGCACTTCAGCTCCAGCGTGGCCCGGTGGAAGTCCAGCCAGCTCTCCAGCATGGGGCGCTCGGGGCCGGTCAGCAGGGGGATCGGGCGGCCGTCGGGAAGGGCCGGCTGCGCGGCGGTGTGTTCCGGCTGCGGGGTGTGCTCACTGGTCATGGGCGCAGCATGGCAGCCGGGTGTGACAGCGGCCCGCGCCACGAGGCGCGGGCCGCTGTCGTGCTCACCGGTCCGCGGCGGCTACCGCCAGACCCGCTCCACGGCCTCTCGGGCGGCCGCCTGGTCCACCGTCGCGCCCCGTGCGGCGAGGGCCGCGCCGAGGGCGGCCAGCGAGGCCTGGACGGCGGACTCGGTGGCGTCGGGGCCGTAGTGGTTGACCCGGATCATCTCCCGGGCCAGGGCGCCGCCGCCCGCGGCCAGCGGGAGGGCGGGGTCGGCGGCCAGCGCGGCGGCGACCAGGTCGGAGGCCGCGAGCGAGGAGGGGACGCGCAGGGTGGTGGCGACCGGGGCGGCGTCCGCGGCGTCGTGGACGTACGGCTCCAGGCCGCCGCCGAGGGCCGACGCGCCCGCCCGGGTGGCAGATCGTTCCGATCTCAGGCCGCCGCCGAGGGCCGACGCGCCCGCCCGGGTGGCCTCGGCCGCGCGACGGTGGCGGGCCGTCACCGCGTCCGGGCCGGCCGCCTCGATCCGCTCCAGGCAGGCGTCCAGCGCCAGCATCTCCAGCTGCGCGGGTGCGTGCGGCAGGGCCCTGCGGCCGGCGTCCAGCCAGCGCTCCTTCCAGTCCAGCAGGGAGAGGTAGGAGCGGCGCGGCGCGTTCGGGTTCGCCGCCATCCGGGCCCAGGCCCGCTCGCTCACCGAGATCGCCGAGACGCCCGCCGGGCCGCCCATCGCCTTCTGCGCGCCGATCACGCACAGGTCCACGCCCCACGTGTCCGGCAGCACCGGCTCGGCGCCCACCGAGGCGACCGCGTCCAGATAGAACAGCGCGCCCTGCTCCCGCACCGCCTCGCCGATCTCCGCGACCGGGTTGGTGTTGCCGGTCGCCGCCTCCGCGTGCACCAGCGAGACGAAGTCGATCTCCGGGTGCTCGGCGAACGCGGCCCGGATCTGCTCGGCCCGTACCGCCGTGTGGAAGGGGACCGCGATGTCGTACACGGTCGCGCCGGCGTCCCGCAGCCAGTCGCCGAAGGTCTGTCCGTAGGGGCCGGTGATCACGTTCAGGGCCACCGTGCCCGGACCGGCGGCGGCGCGGATCGCGCCCTCCAGCGGCAGCAGTGCCTCGCCCTGGGTGATCAGGACGTCCTGCCGGGTGTCCAGCAGCCGGGCCACCCGGTCCTCGATCGCGGCGAAGCGCCGCGCGGTCAGCGGGGGCAGGTCGAGGAGGGGGTGCGTCACGGCGGTGATCTCTCTTCGTCGGGCGGTTCGCAGGGGTCACAGCGGCCTGCTCCCCCCGATCTTAGGTCCAGGCCCCCCAGGGCCATGGGTTTGGTTTGAGATACCCAAACATTTCCTTATAATCGGAACCTATCGTTCCCTCCTCAGGAGACTCCCCCCCATGAAAACGCCCTTCGGACGCCGGACCCGCCTGCTGGCCGCCACCACCGCGACCGCGGGCCTCGTGCTCGTCGTGGCGGGCTGCTCCTCCGGCGGTTCGGGGAGCGGCCAGACCGTGGCCGGCGGTGTCCACCTGGCCAAGGCCGGGCAGCTCACCACCTGCACCCACCTGCCCTACCCGCCGTTCCAGTCGGTGGTGGACGGCAAGGTGCAGGGCTTCGACGTCTCCCTGATCGACCTGGTCGCCAAGGACCTCGGCGTCAAGCAGCAGATCGTGGACACGCCGTTCGAGAACTTCAAGACCGGCGCCTTCCTGAACTCCGGCCAGTGCGATCTGGCCGCCGCCGGTATGACGATCACCCCCGAGCGCGCGAAGAACGTCGACTTCTCCGACCCGTACTTCGAGGCCACCCAGGCCGTGCTGGTCGCCAAGGACAGCGGGATCACCTCGCTCGACGGCGCCAAGGGCAAGAAGCTCGGCGCCCAGGCGCAGACCACCGGTGAGGACTTCGCCAAGAAGAAGGGCCTCGACCCGGTCTCCTTCGCCTCCTCCGACGCCGTGCTCAACGGCCTGCGCACCGGCCAGGTCCAGGCCGTCATCATCGACTACCCGGTGGTCCAGGGCTGGCTGAAGGACAAGGCCACCGCGGACAGGTTCAAGGTGGTCGGCAACCTGAAGACCGGCGAGCAGTACGGCTTCACGGTCAAGAAGGGCAACAAGCCCCTGCTGAAGGCCGTGAACAAGGCCCTCAAGGACGCCAAGGCCGACGGCACGTACAAGAAGATCTACGAGAAGTGGATCGGCCCGTACGACTCCTCCGTCGCCTCCCCGGCCGGTTCCTGACCCCATGGCCGACACGGACACCGGCATCCAGCCGAAGCGCACGGGGCTGACGCGCACGCAGAAGCGCAAGCTCTCGCGCGGCGCCCAGTACGCCGTCCTCGCCGCCGCGGTGATCGCCTTCGCGCTCACCGCGGACTGGGGGCGGCTCCAGAACCAGTTCGCGCAGCCCGGCATCGCCAAGCAGCTGTTCCCCGACCTCATCACGGTCGCCCTGAAGAACACCGTGCTGTACACGCTGTCCGGGTTCGTCGTCGGCCTGGCCCTCGGCATGGTCATCGCCCTGATGCGGCTGTCCTCCGTGGGCCCCTACCGCTGGCTCGCCGGCATCTACATCGAGATCTTCCGCGGCCTGCCCGCGCTGCTGATCTTCATCTTCGTCGGCGTCGGCGTGCCGCTGGCCTTCCCGACCGTCCAGTACCCCGGCGGCACCTACGGCAAGGTCGCCGTCGCGCTCGGCCTGGTCTCCGCCGCCTATATGGCCGAGACCATCCGCGCCGGCATCCAGGCGGTGCCCAAGGGGCAGCTGGAGGCGGCCCGTTCGCTCGGGTTCTCGCCCGCGCGGGCCATGGTCTCGATCATCCTGCCGCAGGCCTTCCGCATCATCCTGCCGCCGCTGACCAATGAACTCGTCCTGCTCTTCAAGGACTCCTCGCTGGTGCTGTTCCTCGGGGTCACCCTCGAACAGCGCGAACTGTCCAAGTTCGGCAACGACCTGGCCAGCCAGACCGCCAACTCCACGCCGATCCTGGTCGCGGGCCTGTGCTATCTGCTGATCACCATCCCGCTCAGCCTCGTCGTACGCCGTATGGAAACCAAGGCCCTCAGGGAGATCAGGTGAGCACCCCCGAGATCCGCGTCCAGGGTCTGCACAAGTCCTTCGGCGACAACCAGGTGCTGCGCGGCATCGACCTGGAGATCGCCCAGGGCGAGGTCGTCTGCGTCATCGGCCCGTCCGGCTCCGGCAAGTCCACGCTGCTGCGCTGTGTGAACCTGCTGGAGGAGCCCAGCGCGGGGCGGGTCTTCGTCGGCGGCACCGAGGTCACCGACCCGGATGTCGACATCGACGCCGTCCGCCGCCGGATCGGCATGGTCTTCCAGCAGTTCAACCTCTTCCCGCACCTCAGCGTCACCGAGAACCTCACGCTGCCGCAGCGCCGGGTGCTCAAGCGGGACAAGGGGGACGCCGAGCGCGTCGCCGCCGAGAACCTGGCCCGGGTGGGCCTCGCGGAGAAGGCCGGCGCCTACCCCTCCGCCCTCTCCGGCGGCCAGCAGCAGCGGGTGGCCATAGCCCGCGCGCTCGCCATGGGCCCCGAGGTGATGCTCTTCGACGAGCCGACCTCGGCGCTCGACCCCGAGCTGGTCGGTGACGTCCTCGCGGTGATGCGCTCCCTCGCGCGGGAGGGCATGACGATGATGGTCGTCACCCATGAGATGAGCTTCGCGCGCGAGGTCGCCGACCGGGTCGTCTTCATGGACGGCGGGGTGATCGTGGAGCAGGGCCGCCCCGAGCAGGTCATCGGCGCCCCCCGCCACGAGCGCACCCGCCACTTCCTCTCCCGGCTCCTCGACCCGGCGATGGCCGAGGTGGAGGAGGGGGTCGCGGACCAGGGGGGACCCGGCGCGGCCTAGCCCTCTAAGGTGCCGGTATGAGCGATCAGCCGGTGCTGCATGTCAAGGGCGGGGTCCTCGTCGGGCCGCGGGACGTACGCGACGAACTGTGGGTGGTCGGCGGCCGGGTGTCGTACGACCGCCCCACCGGGGCCCGGGACGTCCGGACCGTGCGGGGGTGGGCGCTGCCCGGACTGGTCGACGCGCACTGCCATGTGGGCCTCGACGCGCACGGCCCGGTCGACGCGGAGACCGCCGAGAAGCAGGCGCTGACCGACCGGGAAGCGGGCACCCTGCTGATGCGGGACGCGGGCTCGCCCTCGGACACCCGCTGGATCGACGACCGGGCCGATCTGCCGAAGATCATCCGGGCCGGGCGGCACATCGCGCGCACCCGCCGCTACATCCGCAACTACGCCTGGGAGATCGAGCCGGACGACCTCGTCGCCTATGTCGCCCAGGAGGCCCGGCGCGGCGACGGCTGGGTCAAGCTGGTCGGCGACTGGATCGACCGCGAGGTCGGCGACCTCTCTCCCTGCTGGCCCCGGGAGGCGGTCGAGGCCGCGATCGCCGAGGCCCACCGGCTGGGCGCCCGGGTCACCGCGCACTGCTTCGCCGAGAACTCCCTGCGCGATCTGGTCGAGTCGGGCATCGACTGCGTCGAGCACGCCACCGGCCTCACCGAGGACCTGATCCCGCTGTTCGCCGAGCGGGGCGTCGCCATCGTGCCCACCCTCGTCAACATCGCCACCTTCCCGCGGCTCGCGGACGGCGGCGAGAGCAAGTTCCCGAACTGGTCGGCCCATATGCGCCGGCTGCACGAGCGCCGCTACGACACGGTGCGCTCCGCGTACGACGCCGGGATCCCGGTGTTCGTCGGCACCGACGCGGGTGGCTCGCTGCCGCACGGCCTGGTCGCGGCGGAGGTCGCCGAACTGGTCACCGCGGGCATCCCGCCCCTCGACGCGCTCGCGGCGACCAGCTGGTCCGCGCGCGCGTGGCTCGGGCGGCCCGGCCTGGAGGAGGGCGCCCCCGCGGACCTCGTGGTGTACGACGAGGACCCCCGGGCCGAGGTGGGCGTGCTGGCCGCACCGCGCCGGGTGGTGCTGAACGGGGCGGTGGTGCAGTAGCGCCGCCAGGCAGGCAAGGGAACGCGTGTGCATGGGGATTCGAAGAGGCGTGCGGAATTTCCACGTTTGAGTGAAGTGACCCAGGTTTGCTGACCGTTCACCCACACTGACGACAAGGTTGACGGGTCCCAAGCAGTGTCAAGTGGGGGGTCCCACCGCCTTGAACAGCACCAACTTCCGTATGCCCGTGCGCCGTCTGGCCGCCGCGGCGACCGTCACCGCGCTGGCCACCGCGCCCGCCGTCCTGGGCGCGGGCGCGGCGCACGCGACCGAGAATCCCGGCCGCGCCACCGCCGTCGTCCTGCGTACCGGGCTCGATGTGTCCCTGCTCAACAAGTCCGTCGACGTCCCGCTCGCCGTCTCCCTCAACGAGGTCACGGCACCGCGGAGCGCCGACCGAACCGCCCTGTCCGCCCGCCTCGACGGGGTGTCCGGCGGCAACCCGTTCACCGTCCTCGGCGCGGACGTGGCCCAGTCCCGGGCCACCGTCACCGACCGGCGCGCCGAAGGCTCCGTCCGCCTGGTGCACGCCAGGCTGCACGTCCCCGGCCTGCCCCTGCTGTCCCTGATCGAGGTGGACACCGTCACCGCGCGGGCCACCTGTGAGGCGGGCAGGGCGCCGGTGGCCGACGCGAAGATCGTCGGCACGGTCACCGTCCTCGGCCGTAAGGTCTCGGTCACCGCCGGGGGGCCGGTCGAGGTCAAGGTGCCCGGTGTCGGCGAGGTCCGCCTCGACCTCGCGCAGCGCGACACCACCTCGCGTACGGCGGCCGCGACCGCGCTCCAGCTCAAGGTCTCCGTCAATCCGTTGAAGCTGAACGTGGCGGACGTCGAGGGCACGGTCACGCTGGCCAAGGCGACCTGCGAGTCCCCGATGGCGCCGCCCTCCAAGCCCCCGACGCAGAGCCACGACCCGGGCTCCGGCACCAAGCCCGGCTCGGCCTCCGGCACCAAGTCCGACGCCGCCCCGGTCTCCGACGTGAAGCCCCAGGGCGGCGCCTCGGACACGAACCTGGCGGAGACGGGCGGCAACCCGGCGACGCCGTACATCGCGGGCGGCGCGGTGGCGCTGCTGGCGGCGGGCGGCGGCGCGGTACTGCTGGCCCGCCGCCGCAGGAGCTGACGGCAGGCGGAAGCGGGGCGGGACCGGTGAGGCCGGGGGAACCTCGCCGGTCCCGCCCTTGTGCGCACGCGCGGTTGCCAGGGCGGTCAGGAAGGTGTCGGTCGCGGACGGCGAGGCGTATCCAGTCGGTGCCGAGTCCGGGGAAGGTGTCGCCGCGGCGCACGGCGTAGCCGAGGTCGCGCAGCCGGTGCGGTTCGGCGGGGGCCTGCGGGCTGGTGACCCCAGGGCGGTCAGGAAGGTGTCGGTCGTGGGGCGGTCGCGGACGGCGAGGCGTATCCAGTCGGTGCCGAGTCCGGGGAAGGTGTCGCCGCGGCGCACGGCGTAGCCGAGGTCGCGCAGCCGGTGCCGTACGGCGGCCGCCCGCGGGACGGTGACCAGGACGAAGGAGCCCTCGGCCGGTCCCGCGACCCGCACCCCGCGGGAGGCGAGCGCGGTCAGGCCGCTGACCAGGTGCGCCCGGTCACCGGCGAGGCGATGCGCCGCGTGGGCCGCCTCCGCCAGGGCGCGGGGCGACATGCACGCCTCGGCGGCGGCCAGCGCCGGGGTGGACACCGGCCACAGCGGCTGGGCCCGCTCCAGCTCGGCGATGATCTCGGGCTCGGCCAGCGCGTAGCCGATGCGCAGACCCGCGAGCCCCCAGGTCTTGGTGAGGCTGCGCAGCACCACGAGACCGGGGACGTCCGTCCGCCCGGCCAGCGCCTCCCGCTCGCCCGGCACCGCGTCCATGAACGCCTCGTCCACCACCAGCACCCGCCCGGGCCGGGCGAGCGAGGCGAGCACCGAGGCCGGGTGCAGGACCGACGTCGGATTCGTCGGATTGCCGATCACCACCAGATCGGCCCGCTCCGGCACCAGCGCGGCATCCAGCCGGAAGCCTTCCGCAGGCCGCAGCAGCACCCGCTGCACCATGTGCCCGGCGTCCCGCAGCGCCGCCTCCGGCTCGGTGAACTGCGGGTGCACCACGACCGGTTGCCGGACCTTGAGCGCGCGGGCGAGCAGCACGAACGCCTCCGCCGCGCCCGCCGTCAGCAGCACCCGCGACACCGGCAGCCCGTGCCGCGCCGCCACCGCCGCCCGCGCGGCCCGCCCGTCCGGGTAGGCCGCGAGGGAGGTCAGGGAGGCGGCGATCCGCTCGCGCAGCCATGGCGGGGGCGTGTCCGACCGTACGTTGACGGCGAGGTCGACCAGCGCCGCGCCGTCGTCCCGTACCTCGGCGTCCCCGTGATGGCGCAGATCGGGACCGGGGGAGTCCTCAGTGGGCATGGCTGTGCGTGTGCCCGCCGTGGTGGTGGTGCCCGTGATCGTGGCCGTCGTCGTCCGGGTGGAAGTGCGGCTGCTGCGGCAGGCCCACCTTGTCCTCGAAGCCCGGCAGTGCGATCCGGTACACGCACGAGTCGCAGTTCATGCGCAGATCGCCCTTGACCGCCTCCTCGTACCGTTCGAGCACCAGGTCCAGCAACTCCGGCTCGGGACCGATGACATCGGCCGAGGCGACGGCGGTCTCCGGGTGCCCGGCCGCCCACTCCTCGGTCTGCCGCCGCACCCGGTCCGGGAGGATCCCGGTGAACAGGAAGTAGGGCAGCACGACGATCTTCCGCGCGCCCAGCGCCACACAGCGGTCCAGACCGCTCGGCACGTCCGGCGCCGCGAGGGACACGAACGCCGTCTCCACACCGGCGTACCCCCGGCCCTCCCAGAGCAGCCGGGCCGCCTTGAACACCTCCGCGTTGGCGTCCGGGTCGGTGGAGCCGCGGCCGACCAGCAGCACGGTCACCTCCGCGCGGTCCTGCTCGCCGATCACGTCGTCCAGGCGCCGCTCCAGCACGTTCAGCAGCGCCGGGTGCGGGCCCAGCGGGCGGCCGTAGGTGTACGAGATGCTCGGGTGCCGCTCCTTCTCACGGGCCAGCGCGGCCGGGATGTCGCCCTTGGCGTGCCCGGCGGACACCAGCATCAGCGGCACGGCCGCGAACCGGCGTACGCCCCGCTCCACCAGCTCGGCCACCGCGTCGCCCAGCGGCGGCGGGGACAGCTCGATGAAGCCGCCCGCGACGGGCAGATCGGGACGGCGCAGGCCAAGCTCCCGCACGAAGGCACGGAACGCCTCGGCTCCGGCGTCGTCACGGGTGCCATGGCCGGCGATCAGCAGGGCGGGCGGGGTGGTCACAGGGTCTCCTCGGGTGAGATCGGTTGGTACAGCAGGGCGTTGAGGGCGGCGGCCGCGACCGCCGAGCCGCCCTTCTCGGACACGTTGCTCACGGCGGGCAGCCCGCTCTCGCGCAGCGCGGCCTTGGACTCGGCCGCGCCGACGAAGCCGACGGGCAGGCCGATGACGAGCGCCGGGTCGGCGTCCAGGGTCAGCAGTTCCTCCAGGGCGGTCGGCGCACAGCCGATCACCCACAGGGCGCCGGGCCCGACCTGCTCGTAGGCGAGCCGGATCGCATGGGCCGAACGGGTGAGCCCCGGGCCGGACTCGGCGTCCTTCAGACGGCACACGGTCTCGCGCCGGGTGATCCCGGCCGCGACCATCTCCACGTCCACGACGACCGGCGCCCCGGCGTGCAGCGCGGCATGCGCCGGCACCAGGTCCGCCTCCGCCAGGACGAGGTCGCTCGCGTACTCCAGGTCGGCGGCGGAGTGGATGACCCGCTCCACCACCGCCCGGGTCAGCGGCGGGAGGTGCGAGGTGTCCAGGCGGGCGCGCAGCCGCCGGAAGGACTCCTGCTCGATGGGGTGCACGATCCGGTTCACCGGGTCTCCTCCGGCCGCTCGCCCCGGCCGCTCTGCCAGCGGTAGCCGCGCGGGGTCACCATGCGCCCGGCGACGGTACGGGTCGCGGTGTTGCCCACGGTGACGACCGTCATCATGTCCACGCACGCCGGATCGATCCCGGCCAGCGTGCAGACCCGGCTCGACCCGTCCGGCCGCGAGGCGTTGCGCACGACACCCACGGGCGTCGTCGGCGCGCGGTGCTCGGCGAGGATGCCGAGCGCCTTGGGCAACTGCCAGTCACGGCCCCGGGAACGGGGGTTGTAGAAGGTGACCACGAGGTCCGCCTCGGCCGCCGCCCGCACCCGCCGCTCGATGACCTCCCACGGCGTGTGCAGGTCGGAGAGGCTGATGGAGACATGGTCGTGGCCCAGCGGCGCGCCGAGGATCGCGGCGGCGGCCAGCGCGGCCGTCACCCCGGGCACCCCGATCACCTCGATGTCGTCGGACGCCTCGGCGAGCGCGGGCGAGGCCATGGCGTACACGCCCGCGTCCCCGCTGCCGATCAGCGCCACCGCGTGCCCGCGCCGGGCCTCTTCGACCGCGGTGCGGGCCCGCTCCTCCTCGGCGCCGAGCCCGGACTCCAGCACCCGGGTGCCGGGCCGCAGCAGATCGCGGATCTGGTCCACGTACTGGTCGAGCCCGACCAGCACCGAGGCCCGGCGCAGCTCGGCCGTCGCGCGCGGGGTGAGCAGATCCCGGGCGCCGGGTCCGAGCCCGACCACCGCGAGCCGCCCGCGCCCGGGCCTGCGCACCACGGCGCAGGTCGCCATCGCCGGGGAGGCGTCCGACTTCCGCTTGGGGACGAGGAGTTCACCGCCGCCGAGCAGCGCCGCCGCCTCGGCGACCGAGGGGGTGCCGACGGCCGCGAGCGGCGCGGCGGAGGGGTTGGGCACCTCGACGGCGGCCAGTTCCCCGGCGGAGTACGTCACCACGGGCACGCCCAGCCGTTCGGCGGCGCCCAGGATGCCCGGCTCCGCCGACTTGGCGTCCACGGTGGCGAGTTCGGCGACGGACCGCGGGGACAGCCCCGCCTCCCGCAGCGTGCCCTCGATCAGCCCGAGCACCTCGTCCACCGGGGCACCCTTGGACGCGCCGACCCCGACGACCAGGGACGGCGGCCGCAACAGCACCTCGCGCTCGCCGGGTTCGACGTCCCGGTCGGTGAGCCGGATCGTGTACGACCCCCGCGGCGACACCGGCAGCGGCGGCAGCGGCCAGGCCAACTCGGCGTCGAGCGCGACCGGTTCGCCGTCCAGCAGGGCCCGGGACACGGCGGCGACCGCGCCCTCGCAGGGCAGCCCGAGCGTGTCGAGACCGGTCAGTCCGACGGCGTCCGTGGCCGTGGTCACCACCGGCTCGGCGCCGAGCAACTCACCCACCTGACGGGCGAGTTCATTGGCGCCGCCGCCGTGGCCGCCGACCAGCGACACCGCGAACCGGCCGCCCTCGTCCACACAGACCACACCGGGGTCGGCCGCCTTGTCGGCGAGCAGCGGCGCGAGCAGTCGTACCGTCGCGCCCGTCGCCAGGAAGCACACCAGCTGCGCGCACTCGGCGAACGCGGACCGTACCGCCTCCCCGACCGGACCCTCGTACACCCGGGTGCGGTCCGGCCAGGCCGCGGCCAGCCGGTCCCGTGCCACCGCCCCCGCCGCGGTGGCGGAAATCAGGCCGATCACTGGTCAACTCCTTCGATGGGAACGGGGGTTCTGACGCCCCAGAGCAGAAACACCGGGTTGGTGGCCGCGAGCCGGGTCACGTCCCCCGGCAGCGGGGCGAGCCGCGAGGACTGGAGCAGCACGCCGTCGCAGTCGAACCCGGCACCGGTCAGCGCGGCGCGGGCCGCGGGCACCCGGTCCAGGGCGGCCATGGCCACCACCACGGACCGGCGCGCACGCAGCGCGCACGCCTGGATCACGGCGGGCAGTTCGCGCCCCCCGCCCCCGATGAACACGGCGTCCGGGTCGTCGGGCAGTGCGGCCAGCGCCTCGGGCGCGGTGCCGTGCACGACGTCCACCCCGACGCCATGGGCGCGGGCGTTCTCCCGGATCCGGTCCACCCCGTCCGCGGCCTTCTCGACCGCGACGACGGCCGCGCCGAGCCGCGCGCACTCCACCGCGACCGAGCCGGACCCGGCGCCGACGTCCCACACCAGGTCCCCGAGCCGCGGCCCGAGCCGGGCCAGCGCGAGCGCGCGCACCTCGAACTTGGTGATCATCGAGTCGCGGTGGGCGAACTCGGCCTCCGCCAGGGCCCAGCGGGCGGGACCCGCCGGAACCCCCGCGACGGCGCGCAGCGGGCCCGGCGCCGAGGGCTCCGCCAGGCACAGCACCACGCTCACCGCCGTACCCCAGTCCCGTGCCGCCGCCTGCGCGGGCGTCACCCGCTCCACGCGTTCCCGCTCCGGGTCGCCCAGCGCGGTGGCCACCACGAGGGTCCGGTCGCGGCCGGCGAGCGCGGCGCCCAGTTCGGCGGGGCCCGCGCCCGGTCCGGTGAGGACGGCGACCTTCGGATGCGCGCGGCAGGCGTTGACGGCGGTGCGCGGGTCCCTGCCGTGCGCGCTGACCACGAGCGCGTCGTCCCAGGGCAGCCCGAGCCGGGCGAACGCGGTGGCCACCGAGGAGACCCCGGGGCGCACCGCCAGCCGCTCGGGTCCGAAGCGCTCGGCGAGCGCCCGCACGATCCCGAAGAAGCCGGGGTCCCCGGAGGCCAGCACAAGCACCGGCAGCTCCCTGGCGACGTACCCGGCGATGGCGTCAAGGGCGGGCGCCAGCGGGCCGAGCACGATCCGCTCGGCCCCGGCGGGCAGCCGTACCGCGTCCAGATGCCGCCGCCCGCCGACGACGAGCGCGGCGCCCGCCGCGACGTCCTCGGGAGGCGGCGACCCCGTCCCCGTACCGACGACCGTGATCAACTGCCCGCCCCCCGCTCGCGCAGCGCCCGCCGGGCCCCCGGGTCGGCCTTGCGGAAGCCGTGGAAGTGCCCGGGGTGGTAGAGGTGCGAGCGGGTGCCCCGCGCCGCCAGCGCGGGGCCGACCAGGAACAGCGTGTGCTTCCACAGCTTGTGCTCCTTGACCGTCTCCTCCAGGGTGCCGATCGTGCACCGCACGATCAGCTCCTCCGGCCAGGTCGCCTGGTAGGCGACGATCACCGGCGTGGACGTGGGATAGCCGCCCTCCAGCAGCTCCCGCACCAGCTGACCGCTGCGCGCCGCCGACAGGAAGAGCGCCATCGTGGTGCCGTGCCGGGCGAACTCGCGCACCTCCTCGCCGGGCGGCATCGGTGTCTTGCCGCCGCCGAGCCGGGTGAGCACGACGGACTGCGCGACCTCGGGGATCGTCAGCTCGCGCTGTGCGAGGGCGGCCACCGCGGAGAACGACGACACCCCGGGCACCACCTCGGTGGCGATGCCCAGCTCCGCGCACCGGTCCAGCTGCTCCTGGGTGCCGCCCCACAGCGCCGGATCGCCGGAGTGGATCCGCGCCACCTTGAGGCCCTCGGCGTGCGCCCGCGCGTAGACCGCGACGACCTGCTCCAGGGACATGGCCGCCGAGTCCAGCACCTCCGCGTCCGCCCGCGCGTGCTCCAGCACCTCCGCCTGCACCAGGCTCGCCGCCCAGATCACCACGTCCGCCTCGGCGATCGCCCGCGCGGCCCGGAACGTCAGCAGATCGGCGGCGCCGGGACCCGCTCCGACGAAGGTCACTTTTCCGCCACCGGCACCCAGAGGGGCGGCGGTGACGGTCTCGGCGGCGGTTTCGGCGGTGGCGCCGGCAGCGGCGTCCGGGGCGGCGTCGGCCATCGGAAAAGTCCTCTCGTACGGAAAGCACACGGCAGTAGCGGGGTGAAATGTCAGGATGCGAGGCGATATGTGAGGCGCCCGATGTGCGCGAAGGCGCCTTCATCGGATAGCAAGTGCCTATGGCGGTCTTCGTCGCGCTCGGCGCGTTCCTGATGACGCTGGCCGGCGGCTGGACGGCTCAGCGAGTGACCGACCGTCGGCATCTCGTCCTGGGACTCGCCGGCGGTCTGATGTTGGGCGTGGTCGGCCTCGACCTGCTGCCGGAGGCGCTGCGCGCCGCCGACCGCGAGATCTTCGGCGTCCCCGCGGCCCTGCTGCTGTTCGTGGCCGGATTTCTCCTCGCCCATCTCGTGGAACGCACCCTCGCCGCGCGCCAGGCCGCCCACGGCGGGGACGAGCACAACCACCACCGGGCGCCCGAGGTGGGCCTCACCGCGGCCGGCGCCATGGTGGGCCACAGCGTCATGGACGGCGTCGCCATCGGCGCCGCCTTCCAGGTCGGCAGCGGCATGGCCACGGCCGTCGCGCTCGCCGTGATCGCCCATGACTTCGCCGACGGCTTCAACACCTTCACCATCACCAGCCTGTACGGCAACGCCCGCCGCCGCGCCATCGGGATGCTGGTCGCGGACGCCTGCGCACCCCTGGTGGGCGCGCTGTCGACCGTCTTCTTCCACATCCCCGAACCGGTGCTCGGCGGCTATCTCGGCCTCTTCGGCGGCGTCCTGCTCTACCTCGCCGCCGCCGAGATCCTGCCCGAGGCCCACCATGAGCACCCCGCCCGCTCCACCCTGCTGTGCACGGTGGCCGGGGCCGCGTTCATCTGGCTGGTGGTCGGCATCTCCGGCTGACCGGGCCGGCCGCCGGGCACCGTTCACAGCTTCCCGCCCCGCCCGCCGTCCCGCCGCGGCGGCGCGATCAGCGTCGACAGATACGGCAGCGGGGAGCCGTCCAGCTCCGCCGCGGGCCGCACCGACTCCTCCGGCAGCCCCAGCGCCGAACCCCACACCGCGTCGTCCAGCCGCCCGGCCCGCGCCAGCGCCCCGGCGACCTCGGCGGCCTGCCGCCCGAACTTGTACGCCACGACCGTCCCCGGACCGGCCAGCGCCTCCTCCAGCACCGCCGCGCCCGCCGTCACCGGCACCAGCGTCAGCGGCTCGGTGCCCTCGGTCAGCACGGCACCCGAGCGGGCCGCGAGATCCTGCATCGCGGTGATCCCCGGCACGGTCTCCACCACGACCCCGGGCACCAGCTCCGCGATGGTCTGCGCGAGATAGGTGAACGTCGAGTACACGTTCGGGTCCCCGATGGTGGCGAACGCGACCGAGCCGTGCCGCCCCAGCAGCTCCGCGACCCGCGCGCCCGCCGCGTCCCAGGCGGCCTCCCGGCGCGCCCGGTCGGACCGCTCGTTCAGCGCGAACACCACGCGGACGATCTTCTCCCCGGACACATAGTGCGCCACGGTCGCCTCGGCCCGCCCGCGCTCACCGCTGTCCATCACCGGTACGACGACCACGTCGGCCGCCCGCAGCGCGTTGACCCCCTTCACGGTCACCAGCTCCGGGTCCCCGGGGCCCACCCCGACACCGATCAGCCTGCTGCTCATGACGTCCGGCACCTCTCCACGAACCGACGGGCGACACCGGGCTCGGACGCCCAGTGCGTGTGCAGATAGCTCGCGTGCACACCCCGCTGTACAAAACCCTCGACCCGCCGCTCCCGGCCCCGGATCCCCCAGGCGGGCGCGGCACCGGCCCCCGGCTCGACCACGGTGCGATGGAACTCGTGCCCCCGCATCCGGGTCCCGGCGGCGGCCAGCACACTGTCCCCGACGGCCACGGCGTCCCGGTACCCGAGCGTGAGCCGCTCCGCCATCCGCGCGCCGGCGTCCAGCACGCCGCACATCGGACTGCCGTCCAACTCGCGGCACAGGTACAGCAGTCCGGCGCACTCCGCGGCCACCGGCGCGCCGGACAGGGTCAGTTCGGCCACGGCCTTGCGCAGCGGCTCGTTCGCGGACAGCTCGGCCGCGTACACCTCGGGGAACCCGCCCCCGATGACCAACCCGGCGGTTCCGTCGGGCAGTTCCTCGTCATGGAGCGGATCGAAGGTGACGACCTCGGCCCCGGCTGCGGTGAGGAGTTCGGTGTGCTCGGCGTAGGAGAAGGTGAAGGCGGGGCCACCGGCGACGGCGACACGGGGCTTTGGTCCTTCGGCGGACGGCGACGGGTCGTCGTGGGCGGGCGTAAAGTCGGGGGTCCAGGGGACGGAGCCCCCGGGGACGGCGCTCGCGGAACGCGCCAGCCGCTCCAGCGCGGCCAGGTCGCACCCGTCGGAGACCAGCGCCGCCATCTCCGCAACGGCGTCCACCGCGACCCCGCGCCGCTCGGCCACCGGAACCAACCCCAGATGCCGGGACGGCGTCTCCACCAGCGGAGCCCGCCGCAACACCCCCAGCACCGGCACCCCCACGGAGTCCAGCGCCTCCCGCAACATCTCCTCGTGCCGCGCGGACCCCACCTTGTTCAGGATCACGCCCCCGACCCGCACCCCCGGATCCCAGGACACGAACCCGTGCACCAGCGCCGCCACCGACCGCGACTGCGCCGACGCGTCCACCACCAGCACCACCGGCGCCCCCAGCAGCTTCGCCACCTGCGCGGTGGACGCCAGCTCACCCTCCCCGGCCGCCCCGTCGTACAGCCCCATCACGCCCTCGACCACGGCGATGTCACACCCCCGCGCCCCGTGCAGGAACAGCGGAGCGATCAGCTCAGGACCGCACAGATACGCGTCCAGGTTCCGCCCCGTCCGCCCGGTCGCGAGCGCGTGATACCCGGGATCGATGTAGTCGGGCCCGACCTTGTGCGGGGACACGGCGAGCCCCCGCGCGGCGAACGCGGCCATCAGCCCGGTGGCCACGGTGGTCTTGCCGCTGCCCGAGGAGGGCGCGGCCACGACCAGCCGAGGCGTCGACGGTGTCACCACTCGATGCCCTTCTGGCCCTTCTGCCCCACGTCCATGGGGTGCTTGACCTTGGACATGTCGGTCACCAGATCCGCGAAGTCCACCAGCTTCCCGGGCGCGTTCCGCCCGGTGATCACCACATGCTGGGTGCCGGGACGGTCGCGCAGCACCTCCACGACCTCCTCGGTGTCCACCCACCCCCAGTGCATCGGGTACGCGAACTCGTCGAGGACGTAGAACCGGTACGTCTCGGCCGCCAGGTCCCGCTTGACCTGCTCCCAGCCCTCCCGCGCCTTCTCCTCGTTGTCCATCTGCGCGTCCCGCTGCACCCAGGACCAGCCCTCGCCCATCTTGTGCCAGTCCACGCGCCCGCCCTCGCCGGAGGCGCCGAGCACGCGCAGCGCGTTCTCCTCGCCGACCTTCCACTTCGCCGACTTGACGAACTGGAACACCCCGATGGGCCACCCCTGGTTCCAGGCCCGCAGCGCCAGCCCGAACGCGGCGGTCGACTTCCCCTTGCCGACGCCCGTGTGCACCACGACCAGCGGCCGGTTGCGCCGCTGACGGGTCGTCAGGCCGTCGTCCGGTACGACACTCGGCTGTCCCTGCGGCATTACGCGGCCCTCCTCGACGTCCCCTGCACATCCCGCACCAGACCGGCGATGGAGTCCGCCCGCAGCTCGTCCAACGTGACGGCCGTGCCCGCGAGTTCACCCGCGAGCTGCCCGGCGAGCCCGAGCCGCACCGGCCCCGACTCGCAGTCCACGACCACCGAGGCGACCTGCTCGGCCGCGAACAGCCGCGCCGCCCGCCCCGCGAGCGCCACCGGCTCAGGACCGCCCGTCGCCCGGCCGTCGGTCACCACGACCAGCAGCGCCCGCCGCGCCGGATCCCGCAGCCGCTCCACCCGCAGCACCTCGTGCGCCTTGAGCAGCCCGGCCGCGAGCGGGGTACGGCCGCCCGTCGGCAGCGATTCGAGCCGTACGGCCGCCGCGTCCACCGAGGACGTCGGCGGCAGCGTTACCTCCGCGCCGGAACCCCGGAAGGTCACCAGGCCCACCTTGTCCCGCCGCTGATAGGCGTCGAGCAGCAGCGACAGCACGGCGCCCTTCACCGCGCCCATCCGCTGCCGGGCCGCCATCGACCCGGAGGCGTCCACGACGAACAGCACGAGATTGCCCTCGCGCCCCTCCCGGCTCGCCTGCCGCAGATCGTCCCGGCGGATCACCAGACCGGGCCCGGACCGGCCGCGCGCCCGCTGATGCGGCGCCGCCGCCTGTACGGTCGCCGCCAGGTGCAGCTTGGTCAGGGCGCCCTGCGGCCGTCGCGCCCCCGTGGTCCGCCCGTGCTCGGTCCGCGCCCGCGAGCGTCGCCCGGCGGCACCCTCCCCGATCCCGGGCACGCTGAGCACCTTCGTCCGGAACGGCTCGGCCGCCCGCGCCGGGGCCTGCTCGCCCGCACCGGCACCGGTGGGCCCCGGCTCCCCGCCCTCACCGGCCTCGGAGATCGGAAGAGCGTCGTGCCCGGCTCCCCGCCCTCACCGGCCTCGGGCCGCGCGGCGGTGTCCCCGCCGCCCTCGGGACCGGACTCGGGCGCCGGCTGCCCGCCACCACCGGGGCCGTCGGGGTCGTCGTCGCCGTCCCCGTCCCGGCCGGCGGACCGCTCCAGCGTCTCGTCCAGCTTGTCCTCGTCCAGGCCCGGCGCGTCGAACGGGTTGCGGCGCCTGCGGTGCGGCAGCGCGAGCAGCGCCGCCTGCCGCACGTCCTCGGCGAGTACGTCCGTCCGCCCGGCCCACGCCGCCAGCGCGGTCGCCGTGCGCGCCATCACGATGTCGGCGCGCATGCCGTCCACCTCGAAGGCCGCGCAGGTCGCCGCGATCTGCCGCAGCGCCGCGTCACCCAGGCGCACCTGGGGCAGCAACTCCCGTGCCGCGACAACCCGTTGCCGTACGGCGGCCTCCTCGCCGGCCCAGCGCGCGGCGAAGCCGGCGGGGTCGTCGTCGTACGCGAGGCGCCGTCGTACGACCTCCACCCGCTGGTCCGGCTCCCGCGAGGCGGCGACCTCCACGGTCAGCCCGAACCGGTCGAGCAGCTGCGGGCGCAGCTCGCCCTCCTCCGGGTTCATGGTCCCGACGAGCAGGAACTTCGAGGCGTGCCGCACGGAGACGCCCTCGCGCTCCACGTACGAGGCACCCATCGCCGCCGCGTCAAGGAGCAGGTCGACCAGGTGGTCGTGGAGCAGGTTGACCTCGTCCACGTACAGGATGCCGCGGTGCGCGTCGGCCAGCAGGCCCGGCTCGAACGCCTTCACGCCCTCCGCGAGCGCCCGCTCGATGTCCAGCGCCCCGACCAGCCGGTCCTCCGAGGCCCCGACGGGCAACTCGACCATCCGCGCGGCCCGTTCACCGACCGGACCCGCCTCGTGCGGCCCGTCCGGGCACCCCGGATCCGGCGCCCCCGGGTCACACGAGAACCGGCACCCGGGCACCACGGCCACCGCGGGCAGCAGCGCCGACAGGGCCCGCACGGCGGTGCTCTTCGCGGTGCCCTTCTCGCCGCGCACCAGCACACCGCCGACCGCCGGGGACACCGCGTTCAGCAGCAGCGCGAGCCGCAGATCGTCCTGGCCGACAACGGCCGTGAAAGGAAAGGGAGTCGTCACTGGTCGTCGCCCTCCAAGTCGCCCTCAAGCTCCAGATAGGTGGCGCGCAGCCGCTCCAGCGTCTCCGCGTCCGGCTCCGCCCACAGGCCCCGGTCCGCCGCCTCCAGCAGCCGCTCCGTGACGCCGCGCAGCGCCCACGGGTTGGACTTCTTCATGAAGTCCCGGTTCTCCGGGTCGAAGACGTACTCGGCCGACAGCTTCTCGTACATCCAGTCGTCGACCACGCCCGCCGTGGCGTCGTACCCGAACAGGTAGTCCACGGTCGCCGCCATCTCGAAGGCGCCCTTGTACCCGTGCCGGCGCATCGCCGCCATCCAGCGCGGGTTGACCACCCGCGCCCGGAACACCCGGTGCGTCTCCTCGCCCAGCGTGCGCGTCCTGATCTGGTCCGGTACGGCCGAATCACCCACGTACGCCTCGGGGTTGGCCCCCGTCAGGTGCCGCACCATGGCGACCATGCCGCCGTGGTACTGGAAGTAGTCGTCGGCGTCGACCAGGTCGTGCTCGCGGGTGTCGACGTTCTTCGCCGCCACCGCGATCCGCTTGAACGCCGTCTCCATGTCCCCGCGCGCCGCCCGCCCGTCCAGGCCCCGGCCGTACGCGTAGCCGCCCCACACCGCGTACACCTCGGCGAGGTCCGCGTCGGAGCGCCAGTTGCGCGCGTCGATCAGCGGCAGCAGCCCCGCGCCGTACGCGCCCGGCTTGGAGCCGAAGATACGGGCGGTGGCCCGGCGCCGGTCGCCGTGCTCGGCGGTGTCCTCCTCCACGTGCGCCCGCACATAGTTGGACTCGGCCGGCTCCGCCAGCGCGGCCACCGCGCGCACCGCGTCGTCGATCAGCCCGACCACATGCGGGAACGCGTCCCGGAAGAAACCGGAGATGCGGACCGTGACGTCGATGCGCGGGCGCCCCAGCTCGGCCAGGGGGATCACCTCGAAGCCGGTCACCCGGCGCGAGGCGTCGTCCCAGACCGGGCGGCAGCCCAGCAGCGCCAGGATCTCGGCGATGTCGTCGCCCTGCGTGCGCATCGCGGACGTGCCCCAGACCGTCAGGCCGACGGACTTCGGGTACTCACCGGTGTCGGCCAGATACCGCTGCACCAGCGAGTCCGCGAGCGACTGCCCGACCTCCCAACTCAGCCGGGACGGAATGGCCTTGGGGTCGACGGAGTAGAAGTTGCGGCCGGTCGGCAGGACGTTCACCAGGCCGCGGGTCGGCGAGCCCGAGGGCCCCGCCGGGACGTAACCGCCGTACAGCGCCCGCAGGATGTGCCCGATCTCGTCCGTGGTGCGCGCGAGCCGCGGTACGACCTCGTCGCACGCGAACTCCGACACGGCGACCGCGTCCGGGAGTTCGACGCCGCCGAGCGCCTCCCGCACGACCTCCCGTACGGACTCGCGCGCCCAGTCCCGCGCCTCCATGCCCTCCGCGATCCGCCGGCACAGCTGCTCCAGCAGGTCGATCGCGTCGGCGGCCGTCCGCGCCGGTCCTTCGACCAGGTCCGTCAGCTCCACGGGCACCTTCACCGGCGTGCCCGGCTCGGCCAGCAACTCCTTCTCCACCAGCCCGAAATGCCCGGCGAGGGCGGCCCGCAGGCCGGGCAGCGCGTTCGCCTGCCCGCCCCACACCTGGGAGGCGCGCAGCACGGCGAGGACGAGGTTGACGCGGGGCTCGCCGACCGGGCCGCCGCCCAGGATGTGCAGGCCGTCGCGGATCTGCACGTCCTTGATCTCGCACAGATAGCCGTCGATGTGCATCACGAACTCGTCGAACGCCTCGTCGTCCGGCTGCTCGTCCACATGCAGGTCGTGGTGCAGCTCGGCGGCCTTGACCAGGGTCCAGATCTGGGCGCGGACGGCCGGCGCCTTCGTCGGGTCGAGGTCGGAGACGAGCGCGTACTCGTCCAGCAGCTGTTCCAGCTTGGCGAGGTCGCCATAGGTGTCGGCGCGGGCCATCGGCGGCACCAGATGGTCCACGACCGTGGCGTGCCCGCGCCGCTTGGCCTGGGTGCCCTCGCCGGGGTCGTTGACGATGAACGGGTAGATCAGCGGCAGTTCGCCCAGCACCGCGTCCGGCGCGCAGCCGCGGGAGAGGCCGAGGCCCTTGCCCGGCAGCCACTCCATCGTGCCGTGCTTGCCCATGTGCACGATCGCGTCCGCGCCGAAGGTGTGGTCAAGCCAGCGGTAGGCGGCCAGGTAGTGGTGGGAGGGCGGCATGTCGGGGTCGTGGTAGATCGCGATCGGGTTCTCGCCGAAGCCGCGCGGCGGCTGGATCATCACCACGACGTTGCCGAACCGGAGGGAGGCGAGCACGATGTCGTCGCCGTCCACGTAGAGGTTGCCCGGCGGCTCGCCCCACGCCTCGGTCATCGCCTCGCGCAGCGCGGGGTCCAGCTTCTCGAACCACGCCCGGTAGTCGGCCAGCGGCACCCGCGCGGGTGCGGCGGCCAGCTGATCCTCGGTCAGCCACTCCACGTCGTGGCCGCCGGCCTCGATCAGCCGGTGGATCAACTCGTCGCCCTCGGAGGGGTATTCGGAGAGCGCGTACCCGGCGTCCCGCAGCGCGTCCAGCACCCGGACGGCGGAGGCGGGCGTGTCCAGGCCGACCGCGTTGCCGACCCGGGAGTGCTTGGTCGGGTAGGCGGTGAAGACCAGCGCGACGCGTTTCTCGGCGTTCGGCTGGTACCCGAGCCGGGCGTGCCGCACCGCGATCCCGGCCACCCGGGCGGCCCGCTCGGGGTCGGCGACGTACACCGGGACCTCGTCGGGGCCCTGCTCCTTGAAGGAGAACGGCACGGTGATCAGCCGGCCGTCGAACTCCGGGATGGCGACCTGCATCGCCGCGTCCATGGGGGAGAGCGCGGCGTCCGACTCGTCCCAGGCGCTGTGCGAGGAGGTGAGGCAGAGCCCTTGCAGCACCGGGATGTTCAGGTCGGCCAGCGCGCCGATGTCCCAGGCCTCCTCGTCGCCGCCCGCCGACGCCTCTGAGGCATGGGTGCCGCCGGCCGCGAGCACGGTGGCGACCAGCGCGTCGGCCCGGCCCAGCAGCTCGTACAGCCCGGCGTCCGCGCCGCGCAGCGAACCGCAGTACACCGGGAGGGCGTTGGCGCCCCGCGCCTCGATCGCCGAGCACAGAGTGTCCACGAAGGCGGTGTTGCCGCTGAGTTCATGGGCCCGGTAGAAGAGCACGCCCACGGTCGGGCGGCCGTCCTGCACCTCGTACCCGCCGTGCACGCCGAACTCCGGCATCCGGCGCGGCTCCTCGAAGCCCTCGCCGGTCAGCAGCACGGTGTCGGACAGGAACCGGGACAGCTCGCGCAGATTGTCCGGGCCGCCCTCGACCAGATAGCGCAGCGCCTCCGCCACCACTCCGGCGGGCACGGTCGAGTCGGCCATCAGCTCCGCGTCCGGCACCGCCTCGCCGCCCAGCAGCACCGCCGGGACGCCGGACGCCTTCAGCGCGGCCAGCCCGTCCTCCCAGGCGCGCTTGCCGCCGAGCAGCCGTACGACGGCGAGGTCCGCGCCCGCCAGCAGCCGCGGCAACTCCTCGGCGACGTCGACCCGGGTGGGGTTGCCGATCAGATAACCGGCGCCGCAGGCACGGGCCGCCAGCAGATCCGTGTCGGCGGTCGACAACAACAACACTGTGCTCATGCGGGCGCTCCCGGTGGGATGAAGGGCAGTCCTTGCGGCGCGCCGGACTCGATGAGCCGCCACAGCGCGTCCGTGTCCGCGTGCTGTTCGATCAGATCGCCGAGCCGGTCGAGCTGCTCCTCGCGCAGCGCGGCGAAAGAGGTGTCCGGCGCGGGCACGAAGCGGCGGCCCGCGGCGGCGGCCACCTCGCGCAGGAAGGCCCGCCGGAAGCCGTCCGACTCCAGTGAGCCGTGCCAGTGGGTGCCCCAGGTCTGGCCGACCCGGCAGCCGTCCAGGAAGGCTTCGCCCCCGGTGACCTCGGCGACGCCGTGGTGGATCTCGTACCCCCCGACCGGCTCGCCGAGGGCCCGGCCGGTGGGGCGGGTGAGGGTCTTCTCGCGGGCGAACCGCACCCGTACGGGCAGCAGTCCGAGGCCGGGGACAGCGCCGGCCCGCGACTCCACGTCGTCCTCGATGTGCTCGCCGAGGATCTGGAAGCCGCCGCAGATGCCGAGCACGGGCCGGTGTTCGGCGGCCCTGCGGGCGAGCGCGTCGGCGAGGCCGCGCTCGCGCAGCCACCGGAGCGCCCGGACGGTGCCCCGGGTGCCGGGGACGATCACCAGATCGGCGTCGGCCAGCTCCTCCGGGCGGTCCACGAACCGCACCACGACGCCGGGTTCGGCGGCCAGCGCGTCCACGTCGGTGAAGTTGGACATCAGCGGGATCGCGCACACGGCGACGCGCAGCACGTCGGCGCCGAGCGGGGGAGCGACGGCCGACTCCCGCACCGCGCCCCGCAGGGAGACACGCAGGCCGTCCTCCTCGTCGATCCCGAGCCCGTGCCGGAACGGCAGCACGCCGTACGCCGGCCGCCCGGTGAGGTCCTTGAGCATGTCCAGGCCCGGCTCCAGCAGCGAGACATCGCCGCGGAACTTGTTCACCAGGAATCCGGCGACCAGCTCCTGGTCCTCGGGCGAGAGCAGCGCGAGGGTGCCGAAGAAGGAGGCGAAGACGCCCCCGCGGTCGATGTCGCCGACGACGAGCACGGGCAGCCGGGCGCCGCGCGCGATGCCCATGTTGACGATGTCGGTGCGGCGCAGATTGATCTCGGCGGGGCTGCCCGCGCCCTCGCAGATCACCGCGTCGTACTGGCCGCGCAGCTCGGCCAGGCAGTCGAGGACCGTGCCGAGCAGCCGCTGCCGGCGCCCGCCGTGGTAGCCGCGCGCGCTCATCTCGCCCACCGGCTTGCCCAGCAGCACCACCTGGCTGCTCTGTTCGCCGCCGGGCTTGAGCAGCACGGGGTTCATCAGCGCGGTCGGCTCGATCCGGCACGCCTGGGCCTGCATGGCCTGGGCCCGCCCGATCTCGGCGCCCTCGCGGGTGACGAAGGAGTTGAGGGACATGTTCTGCGCCTTGAACGGCGCGACCTTCACGCCCTGGCGCACCAGCCACCGGCAGATCCCGGCCGTCACGACGCTCTTTCCGGCGTCGGAGGTGGTGCCGGCGACGAGGAGACCACCGTTCACTTCCCGCGTCCTTTCAGTCCGTTGACGAGGAGGCGGGCGCCGAGGGTGGTGCCGAGCGCGAGCAGGCCGACGCGCCGGGAGAGCCGTACGGCCCGCCCGATGTCGGTGACCCGCACGGCCCGTCCGGTGGCGCCGCCCAGCACGGGTCGGTGCTCGACGCGGCCGCCGTAGGAGAGGGTGCCGCCCAGGCGCACGCCGAGGGCTCCCGCGAAGGAGGCCTCCACGGGACCGGCGTTGGGGCTCGGATGGCGGCGGGCGTCGGCGCGCCACGCCCGTACGGCGCCGCGCGGATCGGGTCCGGCCGCGGCGGCGAGGACGGCGGTCAGCCGGGCCCCCGGCCAGCCGGCCACGTCGTCCAGGCGCGCGGACGCCCAGCCGAAGCGGCGGTGCCTGGGGGACTTGTGACCCACCATGGCGTCGAGGGTGTTGACGGCCCGGAAGCCCAGCAGTCCCGGCACTCCGGCGGCCGCGCCCCACACCAGGGCGCCGACGACCGCGTCGGAGGTGTTCTCGGCGACCGACTCGACCACGGCCCGCGCGATCCCGTCGGCGTCCAGCGCCTGCGGGTCCCGGCCGCACAGATGCGGCAGCCGGGCGCGGGCCGCCTCGATGTCCCCGGCGGTCAGGGCGGCGCCGATGGCCTCCGCCTCGCGGGCGAGGGAGGTGCCGCCGACGACGGCCCAGGCGGCCGCGGCGGTCAGGGCGACGGAGGCGGCGGGGGAGGGGCGTACGACACGGGCGGCCAGCGCGCCGAGCGCGACGGCGCCACCGGCGCACACGGTGGTGTGCAGAGCGCCCCAGCCGCGGTGGTCGTGCCACAACGCGCCCTCGACCGCGGCGGCCGCGCGCCCGAACGCGGCGACCGGATGCCCGCGGCGGGGATCGCCGAGGAGGAGGTCGCCGAGAAGTCCGGCGGCGGCGCCGTACGCGTACCTGCGATCGGCGGCCATCGGCTCAGTCGGCCGTGGTCACCGCGACAGTGGTCCTGGTACTGGTCCTTCGGCAGCCGAGCATGGCGATGTGTCCTCACTCAGGGTGTCCGCGCCCTGGTTCGACGTGATCCGGCGGCGAGAGTTCCTGGCTACCCGGGGGTTCTTCCCCGGTGACAGTGGCGGGACCGCGCCGGATTCGCACCGGCTTCCTCTTCTGCTGCCGTAAATGGCGTGGGCAGTCCACCACGCCCCCGGAACGGCCGTCAACTTGCCGTTGACCTGCGGGAGTGTGCAGATTCCCACACCACGAGGGGTGTTGCCGCGCCACGAGGGGCGGCCGGGTACGCGAGAGGCTCCCCTGCCGCGGGTGGCGCAGGGGAGCCTTCGGGAACTGCCGGGCCCCGGGACCGGGGCCCGGGCTCAGGACTTGGAGACGATCAGGAGGATGCCGTACGCCACCGCCGCCGCGCAGGCCGCGAAGCAGACGTAGGCGCCGGTGACGGCGAGCGTGGCGGAGCCGCCCTCGGCCGCGGCCTTCTCGCGCCGGGCGAGGCCGTTGACGCCGAGGGTGAACAGGACCACCAGGCCCACGGTGAACGCGAGGCTGACGCCGAAGACGGAGCCGATGGACGCCCAGTCGATCTTCATGGGGATGCTTCCTTGGTGAACGGGCTCGGGGTCAGACGGTGGCGGCCGGCGGGACCGAGGCGGCGGGGGCCGCTGCCTCGGCGGCCGGAGCCCCCGCGGGGGCCGGGATGGTGGCCGTCAGGTCCTCGGTGATCGCGCCCGTGGGCGGGGGGCTCACCGCGGCGATGGCGGTGGTCACCACGCCGGAGGGCTCCGCGGCCGGGTCGGCGATCACATTGGTGTGGTCGATGACCTCGCGCCGGGACAGCTTGTAGATCCAGGCGCTCGCGGCGACCAGGAAGACGGCGACCGCGGCGGTGCCCCCGTCACCGAGTTCGGTGACGGCCTCGGCGCCCGCGCCGACCAGCGCGGCGGCCGGCAGGGTGAGCACCCAGGCGACGGTCATCCGGGTCGCGGTGGACCAGCGGACCACACCGCCCTTGCGGCCGAGGCCCGAACCCATCACCGCGCCGGAGACGACATGGGTGGTGGAGAGGGAGAAGCCGAGGTGGGAGGAGGCCAGGATGGCGGTCGCGGCGCTGGTCTGCGCGGCGAAGCCCTGACGGGGCTCCAGATCGGTCAGGCCCGTGCCCATGGTGCGGATGATGCGCCAGCCGCCGATGTAGGTGCCGAGCGCGATGGCGAGGCCCGCGGAGAGGATCACCCAGGTGGGAGGGTTGGAGCCGGGGGCGATGGCGCCGCCCGCGATCAGCGCGAGGGTGATGACGCCCATCGTCTTCTGCGCGTCGTTGGTGCCGTGCGCGAGGGAGACCAGCGCGGCGGAGGCGACCTGGCCGACGCGGAAGCCCTTGCGGGTGGCCTCGCCCTCGGTCTTGGTGCCGGCGTTGTAGGAGAGCCGGGTGGCCACCAGGGCGGCGACACCCGCCACGACCGGTGCGGCGACCGCGGGCAGCAGCACCTTGGTGACCAGGACGCCGCCGTGCACGGCGCCGAACCCGGCGGAGGCGACGGCGGCGCCGATCAGACCGCCCATCAGGGCGTGCGAGGAACTGGAGGGCAGGCCCACCAGCCAGGTCAGCAGGTTCCAGAGGATCGCGCCGACCAGAGCGGCGAAGATGACCTCGGGGCGGATTCCGCTCTCATCGACGAGTCCCTTGGAGATCGTGTTGGCGACCTCCACGGAGAGGAAGGCGCCCACCAGGTTGAGGGTGGCGGACATGGCTACCGCGAGCTTCGGCTTCATCGCGCCTGTGGAGATGGTGGTGGCCATCGCGTTCGCGGTGTCGTGGAAACCGTTCGTGAAATCAAACGCGAGTGCGGTAACCACCACAATCGCGAGGATCAGCGAGAAGCTTTCCATTTACCCAGGCAATCATTCGAGGTCGTTGTCTGGAGGAACGTAGGCAACCTGGGTGAACGGAAGATGAACTGGGGCGGGCAGAGGGGTGTCCGCATCGGGGGCGTGAGCCTCCGCTTCCGCTTCCCGAACCGGGCGCGCCCATGCGCCCCTTGGGTCACCAGCCCGCGGCGAAGGTCCGCAGCCCGCCGGAGCTGCCGTTGAAGAGATTCTGGTCACCCGGCAGCCGGCCCGCGGTGGCGTACTGCCAGAAGGTCCAGTACTGCCAGCCGCCGGGCAGCCTGCCCGGCTCCGAGGTGCCGTGCCGGGCGACCCACAGGGGGTGGCGGGAGGCGAAGGCGTGGCTGTCGCCGGTGCACTGCTTCCACCACTGGGCCGTGGTGTAGAGCACGGGGCGGCGGCCGGTCTCGCGGGCCATCTCGTCGCTGAAGGACCAGATCCAGGACGTCATGCGCTTCCAGCCCAGCCGGTAGCAGGGGTGCTTCGCGCTGTACGGGTTGTACTCGATGTCCAGCGCGGGCGGCAGCGTCCAGCCGTCGGCCCGCCAGTCCCCGCCGTGCGCCACGAAGTAGCGGGCCTGCGCGGCGCCGGAGGACTCGTCCGGCAGCGCGAAGTGGTAGGCGCCGCGGATCAGTCCCGCGTCGCGGGCGCCGTCGTACTGCTGGTGGAAATAGGGGTTGTGGTAGCTCGTGGACTCGGTCGCCTTGACGTAGGTGAAGTGCGCCCCGCGGGCCTGCGCGGTCGGCCAGTCCACCGTCTTCTGGTGGGACGACACGTCGTGCCCCTTGGGCCGGCTCGCGATCCGGTCCGGGGGGCCGGCCGCGGCGGTGGCGGCGCAGGTGAGGGCGAGGGCGAGGGCCGCCGTGGTCGCCGCGAGGGCACCGGCGCGGCGGCGGAGGTGGGTGCGGTCACGGGCCATGGGCCGGCTCCCCGGGGGTGACGGACGACCAGGTCGCCCGGAGGGCAAGGAGGGCTCATTCAAGGACCGGTGATCATCGAATCAGTGGAGATTTTTAGCTTTTGGCCGGATATACACCCTTTTGGTGGTGCGCGGGTTCGGACGGAAGTGCGGCGACCGCCCACCTGGTGTACAAGCGGCTGGCAGGATCGCGGACATGACCTCCAAGCTGCGGAAGACGGGCGGAGAAGTGCGCGAGGAAGCGGCTCAGTCGTGGGCGGCGGTGGTGGCGACAGCCCGGCGGAGCGTCGCCGACGGACTGGTCGTCGGCACCTCAGGCAATGTCTCCGCGCGCGTCGGGGACCTGGTGCTGGTCACCCCGACGGGTGTGCCCTACGACCGGCTCACCCCGGACGACATCACCGGTGTGGACCTCACCGGCCGTCAGGTGCTCGGGACGCTGGTGCCGACCAGCGAGCTGCCCATGCATCTCGCCGTCTACCGCACCACCGACGCCCGCGCGATCGTCCACACCCACGCCGTGCACGCCACCGCGGTCTCCACGCTGGTGCCCGAGCTGCCGCTGGTCCACTACATGGCCGCCGCCCTCGGCGGACCGGTGCGCGTCGCGCCGTACGCCGCCTACGGCACCGACGAGCTGGCCGAGCACATGCTCGGGGCCCTCGACGGCCGCTCCGGGTGCCTGCTGCGCAACCACGGCACCGTCACCTACGGCGCCACGCTCGACCAGGCGTACGACCGCACCGCCCAGCTGGAGTGGATGTGCCGCCTCTGGCTGACCGCCTCCTCGGTCCCGGGTCTGACCCCATCTCTGCTGACGGAGGCACAACTCACCGAAGTCGGGGAACGCCTGAAGGGATACGGCCAACGGAGGTGACCCGTGTCCCGCAGCTTCCCGATCCGCGACCTGGCCTCGACCCTGCACCTTTCATCCCGACATCTGCCCCCTTCACTCCACCCCGCCGCTCCACTGGCCGGGCACCGCACCCCCCATGACACTGGTGCCGTGCACCCCCTCAAAGCGACCGCCGCCGCGGTCACCGCCGTCGTGGCCGCAGGCCTCGCCTCCGTGGCCGCCGGGCGGCTCGCCAGTGATGTCGCGCTGAAGGCGACCGGCGGCCGGCCGCTGCCCACCGAGCCCCGGCTCACCGTGCACGGCACCGCGGCCGGCCAGATCACGCTCACCCGGGACCTGGCCTCGCTGCGCCCCGGCACCTACGGCCTCGCGGGCGACGGCTCGCACGCCGTCGTCGGGCCCGTCCTGGACACCGCGCCGCACACCGCCGACACCGTCGTACGCCGCCTGGAGGGCGTGACGCACGGCACCCTCGCGCCCGGCGACCCCGTCTGGCTCACCCCCAATGTCCACGTCGGCAACCCGCGCACCGCGCTCGGCCTCGACCACGCCGACGTGGACGTGCCCGGCGAACTCGGCGCGCTGCCCGCCTGGTTCCTGCCCGGCGACCGGGACACCTGGGTGATCGCCGTGCACGGCCTCGGCACCACCCGCGAGCACGCCATGAACGTGATGGGCTTCCTGCGCGCCCGCAGGCTTCCGGTTCTGGCCCTCGCCTACCGCGGCGACCTCGGCGCGCCCCGCCCCGCGGACGGCCTGAACCACCTCGGCGAGACCGAGTGGCGCGACGTGGACGCGGCGATCCGCTACGCCGTGCGCTACGGCGCCCGCCGTGTCGTCCTGCTCGGCTGGTCCACCGGCGCCACCATGGCGCTGCGCGCCGCCGAGCACTCCGCCGTGCGCGAGCACATCGCCGGGCTGATCCTCGACTCGCCGGTGCTCAGCTGGGAGGCCACGCTGCGCGCCCTCGCCCGCGCCCGGCACACCCCCGCCCCGCTGCTGCCGCTCGCGGTCCGCGCCGCCCAGGGCCGCGCCGGGCTGCACGCCGACCGGGTCGCCGAGATCACCGACCCCGGGCGGCTCGCCGTACCCACCCTGATCATCCACGGCCCCGGCGACCGGGTCGCCCCCTGGGAGTTCTCCCGGCTGCTCGCCGCCCGCCGCCCCGACCGGGTCGCCCTGCACACCGTGCCGAACGCCCCGCACGCGGCGATGTGGAACCCGGACCCACCGGCGTACGAGGAGCGGCTACGGCGCTTCCTGACGCCGCTGATGTGACGGCGGCCGCCGGGGCGCACCGGGCGCGCCGGGAACGGCCGGGCTCGTTCCGGTTGTGACCGTGCGGTTGGCTGAAATACACCTGCCGACCCCCTGGGGAACCCGGTGCATTGGCCAGCCCTGTCGCCCGCCGTGACATTCCGTTTGGGTTTTCGGACCGTCAACCGGAAGACTGCTCCTGTGACGTCCCGTATCCCGCGCGACTCCAGGCTCCGACTCGTCCGACCTCGACCCCTGGCCGCCGCCCCCGCAGCTGTGAACCAGCGGCGCCCGCGCCGCCCCGCACCCCGGCCGCCGGAGGGCACCCCCGCGCCCGCCGAGCTGGCCAAAATGGCCCGCGCCGGGCTGGCCGGCGCGGTCCGCGTCCGGCGCGGTCCGCGTCGCCCGCTGGGCGGACAACGCCCTGGGCCCCGGCCGTGACGCCGCCACCGCCGACGGCAAGGCCACCCTCTCCGCCGCCTCCGCCGACCGCGCGGCCGCCGACCTCGGGCTCACCCCCGAGCAGATCCGCGCCGACTGGGACACCGCGCGCCTGGCCGGGCTGGTCGAGGTGCACGGCGACAGCGCGCGCCCCGGCTGGCGGCTGCGCGCCTGGGACCGGGACGACAGCGCCGTGCTGCGCGGCTGGGTCGCCCTCTTCGACGCCTGGTCGCTCGCCCTGCCCGAACCCGAGGCACACGAGCCGGCCGCCGTCGCGGAGGCCGTCTCCGCCATGCCGCAGGTGCTCTCCTTCCTCCAGCTGTCCGCCGGACCCGTGCCGGTCGAACAGCTGCTCGACCTGCTTCAGCAGCGGGTCACCGAGCTGCGCACCGAACGCTGCGAGGTCTCCTACGGGCCCGGTACCGAGCCCCCCGTCGAGGCCGCCGCCGCGGCCCCGGACGCCCCGCCCGCCTCCCTCGCGCCGCTCCTGGACTGGGCGCTGGAGGCCCTCGCCTCCGTCGGCGCCCTCACCTGCGGCACCGGCCAGGCCACCCTCACCCCGCTGGGCAGCTGGGCGGTGTGGGTCAAGCTGGAGCAGATCTGCGTGGCCGCGCAGAGCCCGGCCGGCAACATCGAGCAGTCCGCCGAGGACATGCTGCGCGGCTGCGCCCAGCTGCGCCCCAACGCGGCCCGCGCCGAGTACCGCGCCTGGCTCGCCGCCCGCACCGTAGGCAGCGCCGTCAGCGAGCTGATCGACGCGGCCCGCGGCGAGGACGCCCTGCTGCGCGGGCTGGCCTTCGAGGCGCTGCGCGTGGTCGGCGCCCCCGCCGAGCCCGACGTACGCGCGGTGGTGGACGAGCCGACGCTGCGGCCGTACGCCCTGCTCTGGCTCGCCGAGCACGACGGTCTCGACCCGGAGGACGCCCACGAGGTGCTCACCCGCGAGGAGGCCACCTGGCTCTGGGTGGACACCGCCGCGGCCGTCGCCGACCACGGCGAGGCGCCGATGCTGGTACGGCACCTGGAGTCCGCGGTGCAGCCCACCGTGCCCCGGCTGCTCGACGAGGTCCGTGCCGTCGGCCACCCGCGCACCGTGCAGGTCCTGGTCGCCCTCGCCGCCGCGCACCCCGACCCGGCCCTCGCCAAGGCCGTGCGCCGGGCCGCGTTCCAGGTGCACACCGGCGGCTGAGGCCGCACGCCGGCGGGTGGCGGTGACCGCGCCCGCCGGGGCGGCTCAGACGCCGATCTCCGGCGCGTACGTCCCGAAGCTCCAGATGTTGCCCTCGACGTCCCGGGCCAGATAGTCCCGCGAGCCGTATTCCTGGTCCGTCGGGGGCATGAGGATCTCCACGCCGTACGCCGCGGCCCGCCGGTGGTGGACGTCCACGTCGTCCACCACGACATAGACCCCGGCGGGCCCCGCGTGCCGCAGCGCCGCGTCGAAGGGCCCGCCGCGGCCCTTGGAGGCGACCATCACCGCGCCGTTGCCCTGGACCAGCTCGGCGTGCAGCACCTTGCCGTCGGCCGCCTCGTACACCGTCAGCTCGGTGAAACCGAGGCCCTGTGTGAGCTGCCGGATCGCCGCCTTCGCGTCCGTGTACAGCAGCGTCGGACAGATGCCCGGCCGTCCTCCACCCATCGATGCCATGCGGATCACTCCTCCCGGGGCTCCCGGGAAGTTCTCCCCGGTCCGCCGCCCGGCGATGCGGCCCGGAGGGCGCGGACGCGGGAAAACGGCTTGCACGGCCCCGTTAGACTTCTTCCCATGGCCATTCTCCTCGCGCATTAGACGGCGGGAACGTCCTCAGCCGCCCACCCGCCAACCTCTGCACGCCCAGGAGTCTGTCCGTGATCTCCGCCACCGGAATCGAGCTGCGCGCCGGCGCCCGCATCCTCATCGAGAACGCCACCTTCCGGGTGGCCAAGGGTGACCGCATCGGCCTTGTCGGCCGCAATGGCGCGGGCAAGACCACCCTCACCAAGTGCCTGGCCGGCGAGGGCATCCCCGCGGCCGGCACCATCACCCGCTCCGGCGAGGTCGGCTACCTCCCGCAGGACCCCCGCACCGGCGACCTGGACGTCCTCGCCCGCGACCGCATCCTGTCCGCGCGCGGCCTGGACGTGCTGCTGCGCAAGATGCGGGAGAACGAAGAGCGGATTGCCAACGGCAAGGGCGCCACCCGCGACAAGGCGATGAAGCAGTACGAGCGCCAGGAGACCGAGTTCCTCACCAAGGGCGGGTACTCCGCCGAGGCCGAGGCCGCCACCATCGCCGCCGCGCTGAACCTGCCCGACCGGGTGCTCGGCCAGCCGCTGCACACCCTCTCCGGTGGTCAGCGCCGCCGTATCGAACTGGCCCGCATCCTGTTCTCGGACGCGGACACCCTGCTCCTGGACGAGCCGACCAACCACCTCGACGCCGACTCGATCATCTGGCTGCGGGACTACCTGAAGACCTACCGCGGCGGCTTCATCGTGATCTCCCACGACGTCGACCTGGTCGAGACGGTCGTCAACAAGGTGTTCTACCTGGACGCCAACCGCTCCAACATCGACGTCTACAACATGGGCTGGAAGCTCTACCAGCAGCAGCGCGAGGCCGACGAGAAGCGCCGCAAGCGCGAGCGGGCCAACGCCGAGAAGAAGGCCGCCGCGCTGAACGCGCAGGCCGACAAGATGCGCGCCAAGGCCACCAAGACGGTCGCCGCGCAGAACATGGCCCGGCGCGCCGACAAGCTGCTCTCCGGTCTGGACGCGGTCCGCCAGTCCGACAAGGTCGCCAAGCTCCGCTTCCCCGAGCCCGCGCCCTGTGGCAAGACCCCGCTGATGGCCGAGGGCCTGTCGAAGTCGTACGGCTCACTGGAGATCTTCACCGACGTCGACCTCGCGATCGACAAGGGCTCCCGGGTCGTCATCCTCGGCCTGAACGGCGCGGGCAAGACGACCCTGCTGCGCCTGCTCGGCGGTGCCGAGCAGCCCGACACCGGCGAGGTCGTCCCCGGTCACGGCCTCAAGCTCGGCTACTACGCGCAGGAGCACGAGACCCTCGACCCCGGGCGCACCGTCCTGGAGAACATGCGCTCGGCCGCCCCGGACATGGACCTGGTCGAGGTCCGCAAGGTGCTCGGCTCGTTCCTGTTCTCCGGCGACGACGTGGACAAGCCCGCGGGCGTCCTGTCCGGCGGCGAGAAGACCCGGCTCGCGCTCGCGACTCTGGTGGTCTCCTCCGCCAATGTGCTGCTGCTGGACGAGCCCACCAACAACCTCGACCCGGCCAGCCGCGAGGAGATCCTCGGCGCGCTGCGCACCTACAAGGGCGCCGTCGTCCTCGTCACCCACGACGAGGGCGCCGTGGAGGCGCTCCAGCCCGAGCGGATCATCCTGCTGCCCGACGGCGTCGAGGACCTGTGGGGCTCCGACTACGCGGACCTCGTCGCCCTGGCGTGATCGAAAGTCTGATCCACTGAGTATGGATCATTCGGCCGAGCCGTGATCCACCATCTGTGTGAGATCTCCTCATACCAGGGTGTGTCGTACACCGATTTCCCGGCCGATCCCTTGTCCAGCAAGGGGTCGGCCGTGGCGCGTCTCTGACCTGGTACTTCGTGGACCCACCCGTTCGGCCCTGTCGACGGCGGCGGCTGGAATCCGGCATTCCGCTTGTGGGGATCCGCTCCTGTCGTCACAACGATGTCCCACCGACCTTGCCGAATGGGTGGCCATCACGCCCCGGAGGGGTGATCATGAGGAGACCAGAGCGCACTTCCCATGAGGAGGCACGGGTGGCCGAGACTCTGAAGAAGGGCAGCCGGGTGACCGGCGCCGCGCGCGACAAGCTCGCGGCAGACCTGAAGAAGAAGTACGACTCCGGTGCGAGCATCCGGGCACTGGCCGAAGAGACCGGCCGCTCGTATGGCTTCGTACACCGGATGCTCAGCGAGTCGGGCGTCACGCTGCGAGGGCGTGGCGGAGCGACCCGGGGCAAGAAGGCCGCATCGTCCTGACTCCGGGCGGCCCCTCGTCTTCGACGGTGGCCACCCGGTCGGCGATCCGACCGGCCGGGTGGTTACTGTGCAGTCACTTAGCTCCGCTTCGCTGACCGCACCCATCGGAGGCGCCCCATGGCCACGCCCGACAAGGACCTCGCTCCTGTACTCGACAAGGACGGCGTACGGCTCACCGTCGACGATGCGATCGCCACGGTGACGCTGACGAATCCGGCCAAGCGCAACGCGCAGAGCCCCGCCCTGTGGCGGGCGCTCGCCGAGGCCGGCCGACTGCTGCCGGGCTCCGTCCGTGTCGTGGTGCTGCGCGGCGAGGGCAAGTCCTTCTCCGCCGGGCTGGACCGTCAGATGTTCACCCCGGAGGGGATCCCGGGCGAGCCGACCTTCACCGATATCGCGCGTCGTGACGATGCCGGGCTCGACGCGACCATCGCCGAATTCCAGGAGGCGTTCACCTGGTGGCGACGCAATGACATCGTGTCCGTCGCCGCCGTACAAGGACATGCCATCGGTGCCGGATTCCAGCTGGCGCTCGCCTGCGATCTGCGGATCGTCGCCGACGATGTGCAGTTCGCCATGCGCGAGACCAGCCTCGGCATCGTTCCCGACCTGGCCGGCACGCATCCGCTGGTCGGCCTGTTCGGGTATGCCCGCGCGCTGGAGATCTGCGTGACCGGGCGGTTCGTCGGCGCCGCGGAGTCGGTGGCCTCGGGCCTGGCGAACCTGGCCGTCGCCGGGGACGAACTCGACGGCGCCGTACGCGACCTGACCGCCGCGCTGGTGGCCGCGCCGCGGGACGCCGTGGTCGAGACCAAGGCACTGCTCAGCGGTGCGGTCGGCCGTGCGTACGACGAGCAGCGCTCCGCCGAGCGCGCGGCCCAGGCACGTCGCCTGCGTGACCTGGCCGGCATCGGCGAATAGGGCTCAGCCCACCGAAGTGACCAGGACGGCCACCGTCGGCCTGTCCTCCAGCGCGTCCCGTACGGCCGCGCGCACCCGCCGGGCCACCTCCACGGTCCGGTGGGTCGCGTCGGTCGCCAGGTCCACCCGCACATGGCGGTGGACCAGCGCGGCCGTGCCGTCCGTCCGCTCCTCGACGCGGACCGCCCGGCCCGGCCCGGTCAGCCGGACGACCCCCGGCACCGCGAGCGCCGCCTCGGCCGCGCGCAGCTCGGACAGTTCCGTCGCCTCCCGGGCCTCCGGTGGCCGCGGCGGCCGTACCTCCACCAGCCGCCCGTCCGGCTCCAGCAGCTCCGTGATCCGCAGGTCCACCTCCGTCACCAGCAGGCCGAGGCGCTCGGCCGCCGCCGTCGCGAGCAGCTCCCGCAGCCGCTCCGCGGTGGCCGGCAGCGGCTCGACGGCGGTCGCCGCGAAGTCCGCCGTCACCCGCAGGGCGCCCGCTGCGGATCGGCGAGCCCGATCCGCAGCGCGCCCAGGCGCACCCCGGGCAGGCCGTCCGCCGCCGCGCCGCGCAGGACCGCGCCCGCCGCGTCCTCCGCGATCCACGCGCCGTCCTCCGGCTCACCCAACGGCAGCATCCTGCCGAACCCGACGTGATGCCTCACGACCTGCGTCCACGCGTCCGTCATTCCTCCAGCCTGCCGCATCCCCGGCGCGCGGTCGCGCAACCTTGCTTACGGTGGTTCAAGGAGGACGACCGAAAGGGACGTACGGCGATGACCGACATGACGACGACCCCCGAAGGCGGCGGCGAGCCGCACACGTCGACCCGTAAGGCCGTCCGGCGCGGCGGCGGGGATCCGTCGACCCGGGGACGGACCACCATCGCCGACGGCGTGGTGGAGAAGATCGCCGGGCTGGCCGCCCGGGACGTGATCGGTGTGCACGCGATGGGCGGCGGCCTCGCCCGCACCCTCGGCGCCGTGCGCGACCGGGTGCCCGGCGGCTCCAAGTCGGTGACCCGCGGGGTGAAGGCCGAGGTCGGGGAGGTGCAGACCGCCCTCGACCTGGAGATCGTGGTGGACTACGGCGTCTCCATCGGCGATGTCGCCGGTGCCGTGCGCGAGAACGTGGTCGCCGCGGTGGAGCGGATGACCGGTCTGGAGGTCGTCGAGGTCAACATCGCGGTCAGCGACGTCAAGCTGCCCGACGAGGAGGAGGACGAGCCGGAGCCCCGGATCCAGTGACCGGGCCCGCGCCGGACCCCGTACACCCGATGAGCTGAGGAGCGCTGCATGAGCACGGCCATGGTCGGCATGATCGCCGGAATGGCGCTGGGGTTCGCCGGGTACTTCGGCGGGTTCGGCGCGTTTTTGCTGGTGGCGGCGCTGGGCGCCGTCGGGTTCGTGGTCGGCCGGCTCGCGGAGGGCGACCTGGACCTCGGTGACTTCTTCCGCAGCCGCGACCGGCGGCGGTGACCGCCGTGACCACCGGCACGGGGGCGGTACGACACCCACCGGCCCGGGTGCCGCCCAGGGAGCGGGGCGCCACCCGGATCGCCGACCGCGTCGTGGCGAAGGTCGCCGCGCAGGCCGCCCGCGAGGCCCTGGGCCCGCCGCCCGCCGACGCCGGGGCACCGCACGCCACGGTGGTCGTCCACCGCGACACCGCCCGGATCCGGGTCCAGCTCGAACTGGGCTACCCCTGCGACATCGGCGCCCGCTGCGCCGCCGTGCGCCGCCAGGTCACCGAGCGGGTGGGCGCGCTGGTGAACATGAGAGTCTCCGAGGTCGCCGTGCGCGTCGAGCGGCTGCACCCGCCGACGGCCGCGGGCGGGAGGGCCCGATGAGCCAGGTCACCCTCGACAAGAGCACCGACGCCCCCGCGGACGCGGGCGGCAGCGGCCGCTTCTGGGCGCCGCGCCGTGTCCCCGGGGGCATCGTCGCCGTCCTGCTGCTGGCCGGCGCGGGCCTGCTGCTCTACGACATCGTCGCGGTCCGCGCCCACCGGCCCGCGATGCGATGGCGCCGCACCCTCGCCCGCCAACTGGCCGAACGGCCCCTGGACGACACCTGGGTACTGGCCGGGGCGGCCCTCGCGGTGGCCCTCGGCCTGTGGCTGCTCGCCCTCGCCCTCACCCCGGGACACCGCTCCCTGCTGCCGATGCGCCGCCCGCACCCGGACGTCCGCGCGGGGCTCAAGCGGGACGCGGCGGCGCAGGTGCTGCGCGACCGCGCCATGGAACTGTCCGGCGTACGGTCCGTACGGGTACGGGTGCGCCGCCGCAAGGCCGCCGTCCGCGCCGTCTCGCACTTCCGCGAACTGGACGACGTACGCGCCGATCTGGACACCACCCTCACCGAGGCGATCCACGGCCTCGGCCTGACCCGTCCGCCCCGGCTCGCCCTGCGGGTGACCCGGGCCGCGCGAAAGGGGTGACGGCGATGCGCTCCGGGCGACTCAACCGCGTCCTGCTCGCCCTGGCCGGACTGATCCTGCTGGCCCTCGGCGGCGCGGTGCTCACCGTCGGCCTCGGCGTCCGGCCGCCCACCTGGTGGATCCACGGCGGCCCGCACGATGTCCTGCTCAGCCACGCCGAGCGCACCCACTACCGGGCCGCCGACTGGTGGTGGCCCGCGCTCATCGCCGCCCTGGCCCTGCTCGTGCTGGGGGCCCTGTGGTGGCTGACCGCGATCCTGCGCCGGCACCGGCTCGCCGAGATCCGCGTGGACACCGGCGACGGCGCCGCCGCCGTCCTGCGGGCCAGGGCACTGGAGAGCGCCCTGGCCGAGGAGGCCGCCAGGGGGCCCGGAGTGGCCCATGCCCAGGTGCGGTTGCGGGGCCGGCGCAAGAAGCCCAGGGCGCTGGCCCTGCTGCGGCTGGCCCCCGAGGTGGATCCGTCGGCCGCGCTGGCCGACTTCGCCTCCGGGCCCCTGGCCCGTGCCCGTGAGTCGGCAGGCCTGCCCGCCCTCCCGGTGGAGGTCCGACTCGGCGCGGTCAGGCACCGGGCGGAGCGGGTCACCTGAGCGGTGGCCGGACGGGGTGGCCTTGGGGATCGGGGGGATCGGAACCTTCGGGATCAGAACCCGTGCCGCATCCCGCCGTCCACCGGCACCATGATTCCCGTCAGATAGGACGCCGCCGGGGACAGCAGGAAGGCCGCGACCCTGCCGAACTCCTCCGGGGTGCCGTAGCGGCGCAGCGGGATGCGGGACTCGTTGGCGGCGCGGGTGGCCTCGGGGTCGGCGGACAGGGAGTCCAGCTCGCGCACCCGGTCCGTGTCGATGCGGGCCGGGAGCAGGCCCAGCACCCGGATACCGCGCGGACCCAGCTCGTCCGCGAGGGACTTGGCGAAACCGGCGAGCCCGGGGCGCAGGCCGTTGGAGATCGTCAGCGCCGGGATCGGCTCGTGCACCGAACCGGACAGCACGAAGCCGATGACGCCGCCCTCGTCCAGTTCGGCCGCCGCCGCGCGGGCGAGCCGCACCGCGCCGAGGAAGACGGACTCGAACGCGGCACGCCACTGCTCGTCGGTGTTGTCGGCGACGAAGCCGGGCGGCGGCCCGCCCACGCTCACCAGCACCCCGTGGAAGCCGCCGAAGCGCTCACGGGCGGTCTCGATCAGCCGCTCGGGCGCCTGCTCGTCGGCGTTGTCCATGGCCACGCCCACCGCGTTCGGGCCCAGTTCGGCGGCGGCCGCCGCGGCCCGCTGCTCGTCCCGGCCGGTGATCACCACCTTCGCGCCGTCCGCGACGAGCTGCCGCGCGGCCGCGTTGCCCAGGCCGCGGGTGGCCCCGGTGACGATGTACACCCGGTCCTTCAGTCCAAGATCCATGGCCCCTATCCTGCCTCCTCGGTCCCGAACAGTGTGAGGGCGGAGTTCACCAGGCCGAGATGGCTGAACGCCTGCGGGAAGTTGCCCAGCTGGCGGTCCGCGACCGGGTCGTACTCCTCGGCCAGCAGCCCCACGTCGTTGGCCACCCGCACCAGCCGTTCGAACAGTTCCCTGGCCTCCTGCGGGCGGCCGGTCAGATGCAGCGCGTCCACCAGCCAGAACGAGCAGGCGAGGAACGCGCCCTCGCCGCCCGGCAGCCCGTCGACCACCGAGTCGTCGTCCTCCTCGGAGTCGTAGCGGCGCAGAAAGCCGTCGTGGCCGAGGTCGGCGCGGATGGCGTCGACGGTGCCGATCACCCGGGGATCGTCCGGCGGCAGGAAGCCGACGCGCGGGATGAGCAGCAGGGCGGCGTCCAGTTCGCGGGAGCCGT
Organism: Streptomyces sp. LaBMicrA B280; assembly: GCF_049222185.1. Taxonomy (NCBI): domain Bacteria; kingdom Bacillati; phylum Actinomycetota; class Actinomycetes; order Kitasatosporales; family Streptomycetaceae; genus Streptomyces; species Streptomyces sp. LaBMicrA B280. The sequence continues at coordinate 179,862 of NZ_JBMJCT010000006.1, forward strand.
AGGACTGGGTGAAGGTGTTGCGCTCCGGGTCGTAGCCCTTCTCGCAGACCTCCCGGTGCACCTCTTCCCGCAGCCGCCGCCAGCCCGCCAGGTCGCCGCCGGTCTCCTGGCCCTGTTCGAGTGTCTTGACCGCCCGGTCGGCGGCCACCCACACCATCACCTTGGAGTGCACGAAGTGGCGCCGCCCGCCGCGCACCTCCCACAGGCCCTGGTCCGGCTGCCGCCACGCCGACGCCAGGAAGTCCATCAGGGCCCGCTGGATGGACCACATGTGCGGCCGGGTGGGCAGGCCCGCGCCGCGCGCCAGCGACAGCGAGTCCATCACCTCGCCGTACACATCGAGCTGGAGCTGTTCCACGGCTCCGTTGCCGGTGCGCACCGGGGAGGAGCCGGCGAAGCCGGGCAGCCAGGGCAGTTCGGTCTCCGGCAGGCGCCGCTCGCCCGCGACGCCGTACATGATCTGGAGGGCGGCGGGGTTGCCGGCGACCGCGCGCAGCAGCCAGTTGCGCCAGGCCTCGGCCTCCTCCTGGTAGCCCGCGGTGAGCAGCGCGCTGAGGGCGAGGGTGGAGTCGCGCAGCCAGCAGTACCGGTAGTCCCAGTTGCGCACCCCGCCCAGCCGCTCGGGCAGCGAGGTGGTGGGCGCGGCGACGATCCCGCCGGTCGGGGCGTAGGTGAGCGCCTTGAGGGTGATCAGGGAGCGGACGACGGCGTCCCGGTGCGGTCCGTCGTAACGGCAGCGCCGGGCCCAGCGCCGCCAGTCGGTGACGCTGCCCTCCAGGGCCTCGTAGGGGTCGACGAGCCGGGGGCGCCGCTCATGGGAGGGGTGCCAGGTGAGCACGAACGCGACCCGCTCGCCCTCGCCGACGGTGAACTCGGAGTGGGTGCCGTAGTCCTCGCCCCAGGTGCGTACCGGCGGCTCCGAGCGCAGCCACACCGAGTCGGGGCCCGCGACCGCCACCCGGTGGCCGTCCGAGCGGCGCATCCACGGCATGATCGAGCCGTAGTCGAAGCGCAGCCGCAGGGTGCTGCGGACGGTGACCCGGCCGCTGACGCCCTCCACGATGCGCACGACATCGGGGGCGCGCTCGCGCTGCGGCATCAGATCGGTGACGCGGACCGTGCCGTCGGGGGTGTCCCACTCGGTGTCCAGGACGAGGGTGTCGGGGCGGTAGGCGCGGCGGGTGCAGACGTCCTCGTCGCCCGCGGCCCCGGGCGCGATCCGCCAGTGGCCGTGGTCCGCCCCGCCGAGCAGCCGGGCGAAGCAGGCGCCGGAGTCGAAGCGGGGCAGGCACAGCCAGTCGATCGAGCCGTCCCTGCCGACCAGCGCCGCGGTCTGCTCGTCGCCGATGAGGGCGTGGTCCTCGATCCGGGCACGGTCCCTGGTACGGGGGTTCACGGGATGCGGTTTCCCGGTGGGCCTGGGGGCCAATCAGGTGGTGCGCCGGGGGAGTGACATGGGCGCCCCCCCGCGCGCTCAGACCGCGGCCGGTTCGCTCTTCTCGGGCTGCGGCGCCGCCGCGGCCGCCTCCCGGTCCCGGATCTCCCGGCGCAGCAGGCACCACCAGCCGACCGGGACGGCCGCCGCGAACAGCCACCACTGGATCATGTAGGCGTAGTTCAGCGGGGCGTCCTCGGTGCCGGGGTCGGAGATCTGCTCCGGCGAGCCGCCCTTGGGCGCCGGAGCCGTCTGCTCCATGTAGCCGCCGAGCACCGGCACGCCGAGCCGGTGCGCCTCCTCGGTGCTGTTGATCAGCATGATCTGCCCCTCGGGCAGGCCCTTGAGGTTCTTGATGCCGCTGGCCGCGGTGGTCTCGTCGGCCATCAGGCGTCCGCTGATGGTGGTCCGGCCCGCGGGCGGCGCGGGGATCTTCGGGAAGGCGGTCTGGGAGGCGTCCGCGGCGACCCAGCCGCGGTTGACCATCAGCACCTTGCCGTCGGCGAGGTCGAACGGGGTCAGCACGTGGTAGCCGACGTCGCCGTTGTCGTTGGTCCGGCGCCGGACCACTTCCGTCTTCGCGGTGTCGAAGGTGCCGGTCGCGGTGACGGTGCGGTACCTCTCGGTCCGGGTCACGGCGTGTCCGGGGGAGGACAGCCGTTCCACGGGGACCGGTTCGGCGTGCAGCGCGGAGGAGACGAGGTCGTTGCGCGCGGTGCGCTCCTCGTAGCGATGCTTCTGCCAGAAACCCAGCTTGATCATCGTCGGGATCAACGCGATCGCGACGATGGTGAGGATGACCCACTGGAGGGACAACAGGAAGCGGTAGCGATGCACCCCACGACGGTACATCCGGGCCGCGGGGTGCATTCAGGCGGGTACCGGGTCGCTCCCGGTGTCGCCCGTCCGGCGGGTCACACCCGGTCGACGACCCCCGTACGGCCCTCCGCGCGGGCGCAGTGCGCGCCGCAGTACCAGTGGCCGTCCACCTCCACGCCCTGCCCGATGATCTGCACCCGGCAGTGCTCGCAGATCGGGGCCATGCGATGGATCGCACAGGAGAAGCAGTCGAAGACGTGGACCGCGCCCTGGGCGTGGACCTCGAAGGTCATTCCGTAGTCATTGCCGCACACTTCACATCTCGCCATGCGCCACAGGGTGATCCGTCGCGCGGGCCCGGGCGAGAGGACGCCGGGTGAGTCGTGCGTCAATCACTCTTTCGTACGATCACCCGTCCGTGAGGCCCATGTCCACCCGTCCGTGGGGTCCGCGTCCACCCGTCCGTGGGGTCCGCGTCCCGCCTCGGCGGCGCCGGACTCACCCGTCCGCGGGCTCGACATCCCGCAGCAGCTGCCCGAACGCGGCCTCGTCCACGACCGGCGTGCCGAACTGCCGGGCCTTGACCACCTTGGAGGTGCCCGAGTCGGGATCGTTGGTCACCAGCAGGCTGGTCAGCCGGGAGATGCTGGACGCCACATGCAGCCCGCACTCGGTCGCCCGGTCCTCCAGCAGCTCCCGCTCGGTGGAGGTGTCACCGGAGAACGCCACCCGCATGCCCTGTTTGAGAGGTTTGCCGTCTTCATAGCGACCCGGGTTGGGATAGGGGCATGCGGGCCTTTTGCGTGACGGGCGCCAACTGCCCTGGCGGTAGCCGCCGTAGCCGGGGGAGGACTGCCGGGGCACCGGCGCGTCCGACCACTCCGTCAGCGAGCGGCACTCCAGCAGCGGCAGCCGTACGCCGCCCGCCGCCGCGGCCCGCAGGCTGGGCCGGAACGCCTCCGCGAGCACCCGCGCGTCGTCCAGCGCGTGGTGCGCCCGCTGCTGCACCACGCCGAAGTGCGCGGCGAGCGACTCCAGCTTGTGGTTGGGCAGCGGCAGCCCCAGCTCCTTCGACAGCGCGATGGTGCACAGCCGCTGGCGCACCGGCGCCAGGCGCTCGGCGCGCGCGTACTCCCGTGCGATCATCTGCCAGTCGAAGACCGCGTTGTGCGCGACCAGCACCCGGCCGTCCAGACGGGCCGCGAACTCCTCGGCGATGTCCGCGAACAGCGGCGCGCCCTGAAGCACCTCGGTGGTCAGACCGTGTATCCACACGGGTCCCGGATCGCGCTCCGGGTTGACGAGGGTGTACCAGTGGTCCTCGACCTCGCCGCGCGCGTCCAGCCGGTAGACGGCGGCGGAGATGATCCGGTCGTGCCGGGCCAGGCCGGTGGTCTCCACGTCAACGACCGCGTATCCCTGGGGATACGCGGTCGGCCACTGGGTGGCGGAGGACACTGCGGTCGCACGGTCTTCGAGCATGGTCATTGAGGATACGGGCCACGACCGACATCTCCGCCCCACAGGTCCTCCCGGCCCGGCCCGCCCGGGTACCGGGCCGGCCCCCGGCCGCGCCGAACGGCCCTTTCCCCCGGGCCTGTTGTCGCTGCGTGGAGCGTCGCGGCGGCGCGGGCACGCCCGGCAGTGCGATCCTCGCTGCTGTGACGGAACCCAAGCACGAGGAGAACCACGGCGGCGCGCTCGGCTCGCGGCTGAACTGGCTGCGCGCCGCCGTGCTGGGCGCGAACGACGGCATCGTCTCCACCGCGGGCCTCGTCGTCGGCGTGGCCGGGGCGACCGGGAGCCGCGCCGCGCTGCTCACCGCGGGCCTCGCCGGGCTGCTCGCCGGATCGATGTCCATGGCGGCGGGCGAGTACGTCTCCGTCTCCACCCAGCGCGACTCCGAGCTGGCCGCGCTGGCCGTGGAGAAACGGGAACTGCGCGAGCAGCCCGCGGCCGAACTGCGGGAGCTGACCCAGATGCTCCAGGCGCGCGGGCTGTCCGAGGAGGTGGCCCGGGAGGCCGCCGGGCAGCTCACCGAGCGGGACGCGCTGCGCGCCCACGCCAGTGTGGAGCTGGGCATCAACCCCGACGAGCTGACCAATCCATGGCACGCGGCCTGGGCGAGTTTCCTGGCCTTCACCGTGGGCGCGCTGCTGCCGCTGCTGGCCATCGTGCTGCCCCCGGCCGGGTGGCGGCTGCCGGTCACCGTGCTCTCCGTGCTCGCCGCGCTCGTCCTCACCGGCTGGGCCGGCGCCCGCCTCGGCGCCGCCGCCCCCCGGCGGGCGGTGCTGCGCAATGTGGGCGGCGGGGCGCTGGCGATGGCGGTCACGTACGCGGCGGGCAGCCTGCTGGGGGCGGTCGGCGTGTGATCCGGGCCGACCCGGTCGCGCGCCCCGGACGAACCGGGCTCATGCCCAGACGGCCCGGTCCGAACCCCACGGCGTCGGCGTCCGGGCCCAATCCGCGGGCCCGCCCGCGAAGTTCACCGGGGACAGGGCGTACCGCAGCCGGCCGAGGGAGCTGTCGCTCTCGGTGAGCCAGGCGTCCGGGGGGACATGAGCGGCGGCGTCCGGCTGCGGGTTCCCGCCCGGCTGCGGGTTCTCGTCCGCCTCCGGCCCGTCGTCGTACGACATCCCGTCCGTCAGCCAGTGCGCCGTGCGGGCCAGCGCCAGCCTGACCGCACGGCCCGCGCCGTCCCGCGACCGCTCGGTCAGCGCCCGCAGGACGGCCGCCGCCAGCAGATAGCCGGTGCCGTGGTCCAGGGCCTGCGCGGGCAGCGCGCCGGGTTGCTCCGCCGAGCCCTCCGTCGCCGCGACACCGGTGGCGACCTGCACCAGGCTGTCGAAGCCGCGCCGCCCGCCCCAGGGCCCGTACGCGCCCCACGCCGACACCTGCGCCACCACCAGCGCGGGGTGCCGCTCCGCGAGCGCCTCGGGGGAGAGGCCGAAGCGGTCCAGCGCGCCCGGCCGGTAGCCGGTGACCACGACGTCCGCCCCGGCCAGCAGTTCCTCGAAGGTGTCCCGGCGCGCGGCCAGGTCCAGGGTCGCGGAGCGCTTGCCGAGGCCCGTGTCGGCGTGCTGGTCGGGGAGTTCGGGCAGCCAGGGCGCGTCCAGGCGCAGCACGTCCGCGCCCAGCAGGGCGAGGGTGCGGGTGGCGACCGGGCCCGCCAGGACCCGGGTCAGGTCCAGGACGCGCACCCCGGCGGCGGGCAGCAGCGGGGCGGCGGCCGCGGGCCACCAGGGCGGCCTGTTCGGTCGCCCGCCACTCGCGCGGGGTGCGCAGGGCCACCGCGAGGCCGCCGGCGGCGTGGACCGCCTCCTCGGTCCCGAGGGCGGTGCGTCCGGCGAGCAGGGCGGCCACGGTCTCGGGCGTGGCGTCCGCGGGCAGGCCCAGCGCGTCGAGCAACCGGGCGCGGTGGTGCGGGTAGTTGGCGTGTGTGCGCACCCAGCCGTCGGCCGTGCGCCAGAACCGCGACAAGGGCGCGAAGGGGAGCGGCGCCCGCCCGTCCACCCGCAGCAGCCGCTCGCTGTGGAACGCCGCCGCCACGGCACCGTCGTCGACCCGGACCGCGGGCACCTCGGCGCGCCCGGTCCGGTGGGCCCCGAGTTCGGCGGCGGCCAGGGCGCAGGCGCCGACACAGGCGCGCGCGAGCCGTCGTACGGGAAGGCGGGCCGTGAGGGCGCCGGGCCGCTCGACCGTCGTCACCCGGGAGAGCAGGGCGGGGTCACCGCCCAGCGCGGTCCATGCGAACGCGATATCCGTCATGACTGCACTATGCACTATTGATTCAATCAATCTTTGTAGGGACTCGGTGTCAACCGATGAATGCCGTCCGTACGGGCGGGTGGCCGGATTCCGACGCGTCACCCGCCCGTACGGGGGTGTTAATAGGTCACTGCGGCGAGGGCGTCCGCCATGCCCCGGCCGTAGAAACCGTTGCGGTTCGCCGGGCCCTGGCACACCGCGTCGACCTTGCCGTCGCCGTTGATGTCGTACGGGTCCGTGCACGGCGTGGCGTCGGCCTCCGCGTACAGCAGTGCCTTGACCAGAGCGGCGGACGCATGCGGATGGGTTGACTTGATCAATGCGGCAACCCCGGCCACATGCGGGGTCGCCATGGACGTCCCCGCCATGTAGCCCCACTTGCCGCCCGGCAGCGTGCCCAGGATGAGGCCGCTGGTCGCCGGGGGTGCCGGCGTCTGGTAGACCGTCGAGTCACCGCCGGGCGCCGCGATGTCGATGACGCCCCTGCCGTAGTTGGAGTACGACGACTTGAGCCCCTTGGCGCCGGTCGCGGCGACCGTGACGACGCCGGGCAGCTGGGTCGGGATGTCGAAGCACCGGCGCGGATCGATCACCCGGTCCGACGCGGTGCCGTCGTTGGGCGACTGCGGGTCGGTGATCGAGCGGGCGGCCAGGTCGTAGCTCTCGTTGCCCGCCGCCGCGATGTTGACCGTGCCCCGCCTCTCCGCGTAGCGCGAGGCCCGGTCGACGGCGTCCACCAGCGCCTTCTGGTCCGGGTGGTGGTGCAGTTGAAGTACCAGGGGTCGGTGAAATAGCTGTTGTTGGTCACGTCCACGTGGTGCTCGGCCGCCCAGACGAAGCCGCAGACCACGGACTCGGCGTAGAAGTACCCGTCCGGGTTCGCCACCTTGATGCCGGCCACCTTCACGCCCGGCGCCACCCCTGTCATGCCGACGCCGTTCTTCGCGGCCGCGATCTCGCCCGCCACATGGGTGCCGTGCGGGCTCTCCGAGGCGCTGGGCCGCCAGGCGCCGTCGGCCGTGTCCGGCTTGCCCGACACGCAGTTGACGGAGGCGGCGCGGTCGAAGTTGGGCGCGATGTCCGGGTGGGTGTCGTCCACGCCGGTGTCGATGACCCCGACCGTGACGTCCGGGCTGCCCAGTGTCCTCCGGTGCGCCTTGTCGGCCTTGATGGCGGGCAGGTCCCACTGCAAGGGCTCCAGCGGGTCCTGGTCCCCGGTCGCCGCCGCACCGGCCGCGGCCGCCTGCGCGCCGCCCAGCACCTGCGGCGTGCCCATGTCCGCGGTGGACGCGGCGGCCAGCGGGGTGTGCCGGGTGACCCCGGCCGAGGCCACCCCGGGCACCGCGCGCATCAGCCGCGCGAAGTCCGGGTTCGCGGAGTGCGCGACGAGAACGCCGATCCGGTCGTAACCCGCCACCAGGGTCCCGCCGTCACGCCCGATCTCCCGGCGCACCGAGGCGAGCGTGCGGGGGTCCGTGCGGGTGTTGACCAGGTACGACAGTTCGGGCCCCGCCCCGGTCGGGGTCGCCCCGGCCGGGGCTCCCGCCGGGGCCGTCGCCGCCGGGGTGGCCTCGGCGGGCGCGGCGGAGGCGTCGCCGCCGGGGTGGCCTCGGCGGGCGCGGCGGAGGCCGCCGCGGGCAGGAAGCCGAGCGAGGCGGTCAGCGACAGCACGGCCGGCCCGGCGAGCGACGTCCGGCGTCCGGTGCGCAGATGAGCCATGGGTTCTCCACTTCATCCCGATACGAAACCTGCCCGAGACACGGATCGGTGCTCGGGCAGGTGCATGGCGAGTGGTGCAGGCGGAACGTATCCCGTCGTCTCCGTGACCGGCAATGACTTGGCAATGACTCAATCAGATCGCTTGCGAACGAACTCATAGCACTTGAATCGGTCTTCGCGTGGCGCCGTGGACCTGGGCGGGGAGCGCTAGCACCATCGAGCCCCGGCCGCCCTGCCCGACCGCACCCGCGAGGAGATCCCGTGGCCACCGAGACACCGCCCCCCGCCCCACCAGGGACCCCCCTGCCCACCACCGAGGAGTTCACGGAGGTGCAGCGGAGCGCGGACTTCGCCGAACTGCGCCGCGCACACCGCTCGTTCGCCTTCCCGCTGACCGCCGCCTTCATCGCCTGGTACCTGCTGTACGTGCTGCTCTCCAACTACGCGGACGGGTTCATGGGCACCAAGGTCGTGGGCCACCTCAATGTCGCCCTGGTCCTCGGACTCGCCCAGTTCCTCACCACCTTCCTGATCGCCTGGTGGTACGCCCGGCACGCCGCGACCGAGCTCGACCCGAAGGCAGAGGCCATCAAGTCCCGTATGGAGGCCGCCGAATGAGCCCCGTGACCCATCGCACCCTGCTGGCCGCCGGTGAGGCGAGCGAGCACCGGACGCTGATCGTCACCCTGTTCGCCGTCTTCGTCGCCGCCACCCTCGTGATCACCGTCCGGGCCGGCCGGCAGACCAAGGGCGCCGCCGACTTCTACGCGGGCGGGCGGCAGTTCACCGGCTTCCAGAACGGCCTCGCCGTCTCCGGCGACTACATGTCCGCCGCGTCCTTCCTCGGCATCGCCGGTGCCATCGCCCTCTTCGGCTACGACGGCTTCCTCTACTCCATCGGCTTCCTGGTCGCCTGGCTCGTCGCGCTGCTCCTGGTCGCCGAGCCGCTGCGCAACTCCGGCCGCTACACGATGGGCGACGTGCTCGCCTACCGGATGCGCCAGCGCCCCGTGCGCACGGCCGCCGGGGTCTCCACCATCGTCGTGTCGATCTTCTATCTGCTCGCCCAGATGGCCGGTGCGGGCGTCCTGGTCTCCCTGCTGCTCGGCATCACCAGCGACCTGGGCAAGATCGGCATCGTCGCCCTGGTCGGCGTCCTGATGATCGTCTACGTCACCGTCGGCGGCATGAAGGGCACCACCTGGGTCCAGATGGTCAAGGCGGTGCTGCTGATGGCCGGCGCCGTCCTGCTGACCTTCCTGGTCCTCATGAAGTTCCACTTCGACGTCTCGGACCTGCTCGGCCGGGCCGCCGAGAACAGCGGCAAGGGCGCGTCGTTCCTCCGGCCCGGCCTGAAGTACGGCGCCACCGGCACCACCAAGCTGGACTTCCTCTCCCTCGGCCTCGCCCTGGTCCTCGGCACCGCGGGCCTGCCGCACATCCTGATCCGCTTCTACACGGTGCCCACCGCGAAGGCCGCCCGTCAGTCGGTGCTCTGGGCCATCGGCCTGATCGGCGTCTTCTACCTGATGACCCTCGCCCTCGGCTTCGGCGCCGCCGCGCTGATCAAACCGGCCGAGATCATCGCCTCCAACAAGGCGGGCAACACCGCGGCCCCGCTCCTCGCCCTGCACCTCGGCGGGACCCACTCCACCTGGGGCGCCGTGCTGCTCGCCACCATCTCCGCCGTCGCCTTCGCCACCATTCTCGCCGTCGTCGCCGGCCTCACCCTCGCCTCGTCCTCCTCCTTCGCGCACGACATCTACGCGAACGTCATCAAGAGGGGGCGGGCCACCGAGAGGCAGGAACTGGGCGCGGCCCGCTGGGCGACCGTCGGCATCGGCGCGGTCTCCATCGTGCTCGGCGCCCTGGCCCGTGACCTCAATGTGGCGGGGCTGGTGGCGCTCGCCTTCGCCGTCGCCGCCTCCGCGAACCTGCCGACCCTCCTCTACAGCCTCTTCTGGAAGCGCTTCACCACCACCGGCGCCCTGTGGTCGATCTACGGCGGCCTGGTCACCGCGGTCGGCCTCGTACTGTTCTCCCCGGTGGTCTCCGGCGGCCCGGCCTCGATGTTCCCCGGCGTCGACTTCCACTGGTTCCCGCTGGAGAACCCCGGGATCATCTCCATCCCCGTGGGATTCCTGCTCGGCGCCGTGGGCACTCTGCTGTCGAAGGAGGCGCCGGACGCCGGCAAGTACGCGGAACTGGAGGTGCGCTCCCTGACCGGGACGGGCGCGCACTGACGCTCGTACGACCGTCGTATCGCGAACCGCGTCGCCGGGGCCGGGCGCCCCCCGGAGCTGTACGGTCCTACGACGCGGCCGCCGGACACCTCGTTCGATCGGGCCGGTGCCCCTGTCAGTGGTGTCACGTAGGCTCGCAGATGACACGGAAAACACACCGATGATCGAGGGAGGGGGCCCACGTGCTCATCGACACGTACGGCCGCGTGGCCACCGACCTGAGGGTCTCGCTGACCGACCGGTGCAATCTGCGCTGTACGTACTGCATGCCCGAGGAGGGACTGCAGTGGCTGGCGAAGCCCGAGCTGCTCACGGACGACGAGATCGTCCGCCTCGTCGACATCGCGGTGCGCCTGCTCGGCGTCGAGGAGGTCCGCTTCACGGGCGGCGAGCCCCTGCTGCGCCCCGGCCTGGTCGGCATCGTCGAGCGCGTCGCGGCCCTCGGCCCGCGCCCGCGGATGTCCCTCACCACCAACGGCATCGGCCTCGGCCGCACCGCCGCCGCCCTGAAGGCGGCGGGCCTGGACCGGGTGAATGTCTCCCTGGACACCCTGCGCCCCGATGTCTTCAAGACCCTCACCCGCCGCGACCGCCACAAGGACGTCCTCGAAGGACTCCGCGCCGCCCGCGCGGCCGGCCTCACCCCCGTCAAGGTCAACACCGTGCTGATGCCGGGGCTCAATGCGGACGAGGCCCCCGACCTACTGGCCTGGGCCATCGAGCATGACTACGAGCTGCGGTTCATCGAGCAGATGCCCCTGGACCCCCAGCACGGCTGGAAGCGCGAGGGCATGGTCACCGCCGGTGACATCCTCGCCTCCCTGCGCACCCGCTTCGACCTCACCGCCGAGGACGCCGGGGAGCGCGGCTCGGCACCGGCGGAGCGCTGGCTGGTGGACGGCGGCCCGTACCGGGTCGGGGTGATCGCCTCGGTCACCCGCCCGTTCTGCGCGGCCTGCGACCGCACCCGGCTGACCGCCGACGGCCAGATACGCACCTGTCTGTTCGCCACCGAGGAGACCGACCTGCGCGGCGCCCTGCGCTCGGGCGCGCCCGACGAGGAGATCGCCCGGCTGTGGCGGGTGGCGATGTGGGGCAAGAAGGCGGGCGCGGGCCTGGACGACCCGTCCTTCATCCAGCCGGACCGCCCGATGTCGGCGATCGGCGGCTGAGCGGGGGCCTCAACTCCCGCTCTGCTCCCATTCGTCGAACCGGACGACGTCCTTCAGGAACCCCCGCGCGCCCAGGAACGTCGACAGATGCTCGCGGTGCTCCTCGCAGGCGAGCCAGGTCTTGCGCCGCTCCGGCGTGTGGATCTTCGGGTTGTTCCAGGCCAGCACCCATACGGCGGCGGCGCGGCAGCCCTTGGCGGAGCAGATGGGGGTCTCGTCACTCACAGCTTCGTCTCACCAGATCGGGTGCAGAACGAGGCGACGCCGAGCAGCCACGGGGGGAGCTGCCCGGCGTCGGTCCGTCGCTCCGACGGGGGATGCGGAGCGCTTACGCAGTATGTCACGGCCGACCCGTCGCCCGGCACCGGAACTGCGTGATTGATTCTGAGCATTTCTTGAGCTTGAAACGCGGTCGGCGTCCGCTTTCTTCGCGTCAGCCCTGATCGCGCGGGGGCTGCTCGTCCTCGCCGCGCGGCGCCCCGATCACCGGGCGCACCGGCGCGGTGACGAACGTCGAGGGCAGGGAAGGCGGCTGCTCACGGCCCGCGTTCGCGATCACCACCGCGATATAGGGCAGGATCGCGCCGGCCACCAACGCCACGACGGCGAAGGGCCGTTCGACATTCCACAGCGTGGCCGCGAGGATCACCGCCACCGTGCGGATCATCATCGAGATGACGTACCGCCGCTGCCGTCCCCGTACGTCCTCGGCGAGACCGGTCCGGGCGCCGGTGATCCGGAACACCTGGCCGCCGTCGCCGTGCTGCTTCCGCGTCGCCTTCACGTGTCTTACGGTACGCCGCGCCCGCGCGGTCGACGAGACCGGGTCGCCGCCGCCTGCGGCAACGCCTCGGCCGTACGGCCGAACCCGACATGCGCCCCAGGGTGCCCCGGCCGACACTGACCGTAAAGCTCACGTCGATCCGGACGAGGAGGCAGCCATGGGCTGGTTGTGGGCGATCATCGTGGGATTCGTACTGGGTGTGATCGCCAAGGCGGTCATCCCCGGCAAGCAGCACAGCCCCCTCTGGCTGACCACCATCTGCGGCATCCTGGGCGCCATCGCGGGCAACGCGATCGCCGCCGCGCTGAACGTCCGCGAGACCCGGGGCATCGACTGGAGCCGCCATATCTTCCAGCTGGTGGCCGCGATCATCATCGTCGCCGTGGTCGACTCGCTCTACATGGCGACGCTGGGCAAGAGGAAGCAGCGCCAGCGGATCTGAGTACTTCTGTGTGGGGCGACCCGGTGGGCGCCCCACACAGCGCTATCCGGCGACGACCTCCACCGCCGCCAGATTCCGCTTCCCGCGCCGCAGCACCAGCCACCGCCCGTCCAGCAGATCCTCCGGCGAGGCCACCGCGTCCTCGGAGGCCACCTTGACGTTGTTCACGTAGGCGCCCCCCTCCTTCACGGTCCTGCGCGCCGCGGACTTGCTCGCGACCAGGCCCACCTCGGCGAACAGATCCACCACGGACCCCAGCTCGGCGACCTGGATGTGCGGCACCTCCAACAGCGCCGACGCCAGCGTCCTGCCGTCCAGCTCCGCCAGCTCGCCCTGCCCGAACAGCGCCTTCGACGCGGCGATCACCGCGGCCGTCTGCCCGGCCCCGTGCACCAGCGTGGTCAGCTCCTCGGCCAGCGCCCGCTGCGCCGCCCGCGCCTGCGGCCGCTCCTCGGTCAGCCGCTCCAGCTCCTCGATCTCCGCATGGGACCTGAAGCTGAAGATGCGCAGGAACTTGGCGACATCACGGTCGTCCGCGTTGATCCAGAACTGGTAGAACGCGTACGGCGTGGTCATCTCGGGGTCGAGCCAGATCGTGCCGGACTCGGTCTTGCCGAACTTCGTGCCGTCCGCCTTGGTGATCAGCGGGGTGCCCAGCGCGTGCACCACGGCGTCCGGCTCGACCCGGTGGATCAGGTCGGTGCCAGAGGTGAGGTTGCCCCACTGGTCGCTGCCACCGGTCTGGAGCGTGCAGCCGTACCGCCGGTACAGCTCCAGGAAGTCCATGCCCTGGAGGATCTGGTAGCTGAACTCGGTGTAGCTGATGCCCGCGTCGGAGTTCAGCCGCCGGGAGACGGCCTCCTTGGCGATCATCTTGTTGACCCGGAAGTGCTTGCCGATGTCGCGCAGGAACTCGATGGCCGACAGGCCCTGGGTCCAGTCCAGGTTGTTGACCATCACCGCGGCGTTCGGACCGTCGAAGTCCAGCAGCGGCGCGATCTGGCCGCGCAGCCGCTCCACCCACTCGGCGACGGTCTCCGGCGCGTTCAGCGTGCGCTCGGCGGTCGGCTTCGGGTCGCCGATCAGACCGGTCGCGCCCCCGACCAGGCCCAGCGGGCGGTGTCCCGCCTGCTGGATGCGGCGCATCGTCAGGATCTGCACGAGGTTGCCGAGGTGCAGACTGGGCGCGGTCGGGTCGAAGCCGCAATAGAACGTGACAGGACCGTCCGCGAACGCCTTGCGCAATGCGTCCTCGTCCGTGGAGAGGGCGATGAGCCCGCGCCACTTCAGTTCGTCGACGATGTCCGTCACGGTTCTCGTGTCTCCTCGATGATCCTCGGCGGTCGGGTGACAGCCGACTACGAGGTTATACGCCCTGGCTGACAGAACTCATGTTGAAATCGGGGACCCGCAGCGGCGGCATCGCGGCCCTGGTGAACCAGTCGCCCCATTCGCGCGGCAGCGTCTGCTCCGTGCGGCCCGCCTCGGTCGTGCGCCGCAGCAGGTCCACCGGCGACTCGTTGAACCGGAAGTTGTTCACCTGCCCGGTCACCTCGCCGCCCTCCACCAGATAGACGCCGTCCCGGGTCAGACCGGTGAGCAGCAGCGTCGCCGGGTCGACCTCGCGGATGTACCACAGGCAGGTCAGCAGCAGCCCGCGCTCGGTGTCCGCGACCATCTCGTCCAGGGGGCGGTCGCCGCCGTCCAGGATCAGATTGTCCGCGGCCGGGGTGACCGGCAGCCCGGTCAGGGCGGCGCTGTGCCGGGTCGTCGTCAGGTTCCGCAGGGTGCCCCGCTCGATCCAGTCGGTGGCCGGCGCCGCGAGACCGTTGTCGAACACCGACCGGTCGCCGTTCGAGGAGTGGGCGATCACGAAGGGCGCGCACTCCAGGCCGGGCTCGTCCGGGTCGCTGCGCAGGGTCAGCGGCAGCTCGGAGAGCCGCTCGCCGATCCGGGTGCCGCCGCCCGGCCTGGAGAAGACCGTGCGGCCCTCCGCCGCGTCCCGGCCCGAGGCCGACCACAGCTGGTAGATGAGCAGGTCCGCCACCGCGGTCGGCGGCAGCAGCGTCTCGTAGCGGCCCGCGGGCAGCTCCACCCGCCGCTTCGCCCAGCCCAGGCGCACGGCCAGCTCGGCGTCCAGGGCGGCCGGGTCGACGTCCTTGAAGTCCCGGGTGGAGCGCCCGGCCCACGCGGAGCGGGTGCGGTCCGGCGACTTGGCGTTCAGCTCCAGCGTGCCGGTCGGCTGGTCGTGCCGCAGCCGCAGCCCGGTGGAGCTGCCCAGGTAGGTCGAGACCATCTCGTGGTTGGCGAAGCCGTACAGCTCCCGGCCGCCGGCCCGGGCGCGGGCGAAGGCGTCGCCGAGCGCCGGGGCGAAGTCGGCGAACACCGCGGAGGAGGTCTCGGCGGGCGCGTCCAGGAAGTCGGGGGCCGCGGCCGTGCCCGTGACCAGCGGCCGCGCGTCCTCGGCGGGACCGGCGCCGCGCGCGGCGGCCTCGGCGGCCCGCACCAGCGGCTCCAGCTCGTCGGCCGTCACCGCGGACCGGGAGACGACACCGGAGGCCGTGCCCTGCCGCCCGTCCACGGTCGCGATCACCGTGAGGCTCCGGCCCCGGGTCACACCGTTCGTGGTGAGCGCGTTGCCCGCCCAGCGCAGATTGGCGGTGGACGTCTCGTCGGCGATGACGAGGCACCCGTCTGACCGGGACAGCGCGAGGGCCTGTTCGACGATCTCGTGCGGCTTGTTGCTGCGGGCGCTCATCGACCGGCCTCCTGCGTGGTGTTCAAGACGGGGCGCCCCGGCACAGGGCGGAAGGGCCCCATGGGGCGGTGGATCCGTGCAGAGAGTACCCATCGACCGCGGGGGCGAGGGCCGTTATGCGTGCCGAGCCCGCCGCTCCCGCCGCCGAGGCCCGGTAAGGCTTGCCTTGCTTTCTGATCAGGCGGGCCCTTACAGTCAAAGTCCTCAGAGGACCTGAGAACCTGAGGGCTTAGGGATGATCATGACAGACCTCCATGACCTGACGCTCACCGAACAGGCCGCGGCGATCCGCGGCCGTACCGTGTCGCCGACCGAGCTGGTCGACCACCATCTGCGCCGCATCGAGGAGTCGAACGGCGCGCTGGGCGCCTATCGCACCGTCGACGCGTCCGGCGCCCGGCGGGCCGCCGCCGCCGTCGAGGCACGGCTGGCCGCCGCGCGCGACGAGGAGGAACTGCCGCCGCTGCTCGGGGTGCCGCTGTCGGTGAAGGACACCTGGCCGGTCGCGGGACTGCCGTTCACGGCGGGCTCGGCGGCCTTCGACGACCGGACGGCCCCGGCGGACGCGGCCGTCGTGGGCACCCTGCGGGCGGCCGGTGCCGTGCTGCTGGGCACCACCACCGCCGCCGAGTTCGGCTGCTCCTCCTACACCGAGACGGTGTTCGCCACCGCCCGCAGCCCACACGACCTCACCCGCGGGGCCGGTGGCTCCAGCGGCGGAGCGGCCGCCTCGGTGGCCGCGGGACTGGCCGCAGGCGCCCTGGGCAGCGACGGCGGCGGCTCGATCCGGATCCCGGCCGCGGCCTGCGGGGTGGTCGGTCTCAAGCCGAGCCGGGGCCGGGTCTCGCCCGCCCCCGCGACGGACGCGCTGGGGCTCGCCACCGCCGGGCCACTGGCCAGGACGGTGGCGGACACCGCCCTGCTGCTGGACGTGATGGCCGGCAGCACCCCGGGCGACGCCGCCGCCCTGCCCACCCCGCCCGCCGGATACTTCCGGGCCCGCGCGGGGCGGGGGCCCGGCCCGCTGCGGATCGGGGTGCTGCCGCGGACCGCAGGCCAGCATCCCGAGGCGGCCCTGGCCTGCCGCCGTACCGCCGATCTGCTCGCCGGACTCGGCCACCACGTGGCGGACGCCCCGCCGTACGACCCCGCCGAGTACCTCGCGGACTTCACGGTGCTGTGGAGCGTGCTGGCGGCCGCGGTGCCGGTGCCTCCCGCGCGGGAGGCCCTCTTGGCGCCCCTCACCCGCTGGCTGCGCGAGCGGGGCCGCGAGCACGACGCGGTACGGCTGTACACGGCGATGGCCTCGCTGTCGGCCACCGCCCGCGCCCTCTGCCGGCGCTACGCGGGCTTCGACGCCGTACTGAGCCCCACCACGGACCAACCGCCGCTGCCGGTCGGCTCCTTGACCGACCCCGACGACCCGGGACGCACCTTCCTGCGGATGCTCGCCCACACCCCGCGCACCCCACTGGCGAACCTCACCGGACAGCCGTCGATCAGCCTGCCGCTGCACCGGACGCCGGACGGTCTGCCG
Organism: Streptomyces sp. LaBMicrA B280; assembly: GCF_049222185.1. NCBI lineage: Bacteria > Bacillati > Actinomycetota > Actinomycetes > Kitasatosporales > Streptomycetaceae > Streptomyces > Streptomyces sp. LaBMicrA B280. Next base: position 196,539 of record NZ_JBMJCT010000006.1, read on the forward strand.
GTCGGTGTGATGCTGACCGGCCGGCTCCACGAGGAGGGCGTCCTGCTCTCCCTCGGCGCCCAGCTGGAACGGGCCCGGCCCTGGCCCCGCCACGCCGCCCGGCCGGTGGCGGCGCGGCCGGGCGGGGCTCCGGGGCACGGTTCCGGGAACTGTAGGGTCGTCCCATGACTGTCCGACCGGTACGCCGTAGCTCGTTGGTCGAGGAGGCCGTCGCCGAGCTGCGCCGACTGATCGGTACGGGCGAGTGGCCCCTCGGGGCCAAGCTGCCGGGCGAGGTGGAGCTGAGCCGGCTGCTCGGCGTCGGCCGGACCACCTCGCGCGAGGCGGTCCGGGTACTGATCGCCGACGGCCAGCTGTCCGCCCGGCACGGCTCGGGCACCTACGTCGCCGCCGCCGCTCCCGTCTCGCGGTTCGACCGGGAACTGCGCCGCGCGGAGGTCTTCGACGTGTACGAGGTCCGCGCCGCGCTGGAGGTGGAAGCGGGCCGACTGGCCGCGCGGCGGCGCACCGTGGAGGACGTGGCCGCGCTGCGCTCCGCACTGGCCGCCCGCGACGCGGCAGCCGACCCGGCCACGCTCATCGAGGCGGACCTGGACCTGCACCGCCGGGTGGTGCTGGCCGCGCGCAATCCGGTGCTCCTGCGGCTCTTCGACTCCTTCGTGGACGCCCTGCGCGAGGCGGCCGGGCAACTCCTGGCCGACACCGATCTGCACGGCACGGAGGAACGGCACGCGATCGACCGCGCGCACCACGCGCTGGTCGAGGCGATCGCCGCCGGGGACCCGGACGCCGCCGTCGAGGCGACCCGCGGCAATCTCGACCGCACCCTGGACGAACTGCGCGCCGAGGGCGTCGGACCGCGCTGAACACGGCCCGACGGGGACCGCGCCCCGGCCGGAGGGTCATCCCTTACGGGCCAGGAAACGGATCTGCCGGTCGCCCGGCCGCTCGGACCCGACGTCCGCGAAGCCGGCCCGGTACAGGCGCCCGGGCAGGGTCTCGGGGTCGAGCACCACCATGGTGTCGCCGATGTGCAGCAGCCGGAAACGCAGGCTGGGCAGGCTGTCCACGCCGCGGAACACCCCGCCCGGCCGCAGCACCCGGCACGCCTCGGCGAACAGGGCGTCCTGGAGTCCGACGGAGGGCACATGGTGCAGCATGGTGAAGCAGACGACGGCGGAGAACCGTCCGTCCGGGAAGGGCAGCCGGGTGCCGTCGCCGTGCACGATCTCGGCCCGACCGGCGAACTCGGTACGCAGCCGGGCCGCGGAAGCCTCGTCGATCTCGACGGCGGTCAGCCTCGTCGCGGCGGCCGAACCCGTGGTGGAGGACGGCTTCGTGGTGGGGGACGGCTTCGCCAGGTGCGCCAACAGCGCACGGGTGGTGGCTCCGAAGCCGGGACCGATCTCCAGGACGTCGTCCCCGAGGTCGACACCGGCCAGCAGTTCGGGCATGCGTTCGGCCACGTCGGCGGCCCAGCGCGCGGAGCCGCAGATCTTGCGATGCGGGTAATTCATCGGCATGGTGCGACCCTAGGAAGGCCGGCCGCCGGCCGCGAGATCCCGCGGGGCCGGACCATGTCGTACAGAGGCCGACGACCGGACGACGACCGCTCTGGGGTGACCGGGTGACCTCTTCGGGTGCTGGCGGCTCACGGGCCACTCCGCTGGGACCCCTGCCGCTCCCGGCCGGCCGGTGGTTCGGGGCGCACGACCATCCACGGCACCAACTCGCCTGGGCGGGCAGGGGGGTTCTGGGTGTGACGGTGGGCGACGAGACCTGGGTGCTGCCGACCACCCGCGCCCTGTGGATCCCCGCCGGAACCGTGCACCGCACCGGTGCCCCGCGCGACACGGTCCTGCACAGCCTGTACGTGGACCCCACCTGCTGTCCGCTGGACTGGCCGACGCCGGTCGCGGTCGGTGTCGGCACGCTCCTCGCCCAACTGCTGGCCCACCTCGGCCGCCTCGATCTCGCGCCGGACGCGCGGCACCGCGCGGAGGGCGTGGTCTTCGACCTGCTCCACCCGCTGGCGAGCGCGCCGATCACCGTGCCCGAACCCGTCGACGACCGCGCCCGGGCGGTGGCCGCCCTGTTGCTGGACGATCCCGCCGACTCGCGCACACTGGAGGCGCTCGCCCGCGCGGTCGGCAGCAGCCGCCGTACCCTGAGCCGGCTCTTCGTCCAGGACACCGGGATGAGTTTCGACCGATGGCGCACCCGGCTGAGGCTGCGTGCGGCCCTGCCGCTGCTCGCCGAGGGCCGGTCCGTCGCCCACGCGGCCCGGGCCGTCGGCTACGCCACGCCCAGCGCCTTCCTCGCGGCCTTCCGCCGGGCCGTCGGCACCACTCCTCGCCGCTATCTGCACCACGCGGACCAAAACCACCCCGGCGGGTGAAAGGCCCTCCCGGCGAAGGCCCTCCCGGATAAGGCCCTCCTAGAGAAGGGCCTCGCCTCCCGCGCCCCGGCGGCCGGGTGTGCCGCGACCGCGTCAGGAACGGCCGGACTCGCTCGCGGTGTTCAGGATGTTCACACCGCGGAACAGCGCGGAGGGGCACCCGTGGGACACCGCCGCCACCTGCCCCGGCTGGGCCTTGCCGCAGTTGAAGGCGCCGCCCAGGACGTACGTCCCCGGCCCGCCGACCGCCGCCATCGAACCCCAGAAGTCGGTCGTGGTGGCCTGGTAGGCGACGTCCTTGAGCTGCCCGGCGAGCCGCCCGTTCTCGATCCGGAAGAAGCGCTGCCCGGTGAACTGGAAGTTGTAGCGCTGCATGTCGATCGACCAGGAGCGGTCCCCGACCACGTAGATGCCCCGTTCCACGCCCCCGATCAGATCCTCGGTGGACAGCCCGGCGGGGTCCGGCCGCAGCGACACATTGGCCATGCGCTGGACCGGCACATGGGCGGGGGAGTCGGCGTACGCGCACCCGTTGGACCGCTCGAACCCGGTCAGCCGGGCGATCCTGCGGTCCAGCTGGTAGCCGACCAGCGTGCCGTCCTTCACCAGGTCCCAGGACTGCGCCTGGACGCCCTCGTCGTCGTACCCGATGGTGGCCAGGCCGTGCTCGGCGGTGCGGTCGCCGGTGACGTTCATCAGCTCGGAGCCGTACCTGAGCTTGCCCAGCTGGTCGAAGGTGGCGAAGGAGGTACCGGCGTACGCGGCCTCGTAGCCGAGCGCGCGGTCCAGCTCGGTGGCGTGCCCGACGGACTCGTGGATCGTCAGCCACAGGTTGGACGGGTCGACCACCAGGTCGTACAGGCCCGGCTCCACGCTCGGCGCCCGCATCTTCTCGGCCAGCAGCTCCGGGATCCGCGCCAGCTCGCCCTCCCAGTCCCAGCCGGTCCCGGTCAGGTACTCCCAGCCGCGCCCGGCCGGCGGCGCCAGCGTCCGCATGGAGTCGAACTCCCCGCTGGACTCGTCCACCGACACCGCGGTCAGCTCGGGATGCAGCCGCACCCGCTGCTGGGTCGTCACGGTCCCGGCCGTATCGGCGTAGAACTTGTTCTCGTGCACGGTGAGCAGCGAGGCGTCCACATGGCTCACCCCGTCCGCCGCCAGCAGCCGCGCGCTCCAGTCCCCGAGCAGCGCCGCCTTCTCCTCGGCCGGCACGGTGAACGGATCGACCTCGTACGACGAGATCCACGTCCTGTCGGCGTGGACCGGCTCGTCCGCCAGCTCCACCCGCTCGTCGGAACCCGCCGCCTTGATCACCTGCGCGGACAGCTTGGCCATGGCGACCGCCTGCGAGGCGACCCGGGCCGCCGCGTCCAGGGACAGATCGACCCCGGAGGCGAAGCCCCAGGTGCCGCCGTGCACGACCCGGACCGCGTACCCGAGGTCGGTGGTGTCCGAGGACCCCGAGGGCCGGGCGTCGCGCAGCCGCAGGGCCGCGCTGCGCACCCGCTCGAAGCGGAAGTCCGCGTGCTCGGCCCCGAGCGAACGCGCGCGGGCGAGCGCGGCGTCGGCGAGGGACCTGAGCGGAAGCGCGGTGAAGGCTTCGTCGATGGAATGGGGCACGGAGGTCTCCCTGCTGTCGTGGCCTGTGGGCTCCGATCATGGCGGGCGAGCGGCCCCGCGGACCACACCCCTTTCGGACCCGGACCCCGCGATTATGTAGGGACCCGACAGTGACGGTCCCGCGCCACTGTCGGTGCCCGAATGCCCACGGACGCGGCCGTACCGATAGGTTTTTCGATGAAGCCGCCTGTCATCCAGGTGTTCGGGCGGGTTGTCGGACCTCTAGCAGACCGCTATCGAAAGGGTGATCCGTTGAGCCGCTCGGTTCTCGTCACCGGAGGAAACCGGGGCATCGGCCTCGCCATCGCCCGCGTTTTCGCCGACGCCGGCGACAAGGTCGCGATCACGTACCGCTCGGGTGAGCCGCCGGCGGGCTTCCTGGCCGTCAAGTGCGACATCACCGACCCCGAGCAGGTGGAGCAGGCCTACAAGGAGATCGAGGACCAGCACGGTCCCGTCGAGGTGCTGGTCGCCAACGCCGGCATCACCAAGGACCAGCTCCTGATGCGCATGTCCGAGGAGGACTTCACCTCGGTCATCGACACCAACCTCACCGGTACCTTCCGCGTCGTCAAGCGTGCCAACCGCGGCATGCTGCGCGCCAAGAAGGGCCGCGTCGTCCTGATCTCCTCCGTGGTCGGTCTGCTCGGCTCGGCCGGGCAGGCGAACTACGCCGCCTCCAAGGCCGCCCTGGTGGGCTTCGCGCGCTCGCTCGCCCGTGAGCTGGGCTCGCGCAACATCACCTTCAACGTCGTCGCGCCCGGTTTCGTCGACACCGACATGACCAAGGTGCTCAGCGACGAGCAGCGCAAGGGCATCGTGTCCCAGGTGCCGCTCGGCCGTTACGCGCGGCCGGAGGAGATCGCCGCGGCGGTCCGGTTCCTCGCGTCGGACGACGCCTCGTACATCACTGGAGCCGTCATTCCCGTTGACGGCGGACTGGGAATGGGTCACTGATCACCATGAGTGGAATCCTCGAGGGCAAGCGCATCCTGATCACCGGTGTGCTGATGGAGTCGTCCATCGCCTTCCACGCCGCGAAGCAGGCCCAGGAGCAGGGCGCCGAGATCATCCTGACCGCCTTCCCGCGGCCCACGCTGACCGAGCGCATCGCCAAGAAGCTGCCGAAGCCGACCAAGGTCATCGAGCTGGACGTGACCAACGAGGAGCACCTCGCGCGCCTGGCCGACCTCGTCGGCGAGGAGCTGGGCGGCCTGGACGGCGTCGTGCACTCCATCGGCTTCGCGCCGCAGGACGCGCTCGGCGGCAACTTCCTGAACACGCCGTTCGAGTCCGTGGCCACCGCCATGCATGTCTCGGCGTTCTCCCTGAAGTCGCTCACCATGGCCTGCCTGCCGCTGATGCAGAACGGCGGCTCGGTCGTCGGCCTCACCTTCGACGCGCAGTACGCCTGGCCGCAGTACGACTGGATGGGCCCGGCCAAGGCCGCCCTGGAGGCGACCAACCGCTACATGGCGCGCGACCTGGGCAAGCAGAACATCCGCTGCAACCTCATCTCCGCGGGCCCGATCGGCTCCATGGCCGCCAAGTCCATCCCCGGCTTCGGCGACCTGGCCGCCGTGTGGGACAGCCGCTCCCCGCTGGAGTGGGACCTGAAGGACCCGGAGCCGGCCGGCAAGGGCATCGTCGCCCTGCTCAGCGACTGGTTCCCGAAGACCACCGGCGAGATCATCCACGTGGACGGCGGTCTGCACGCCATCGGCGCCTGAGCGCTCACGCCCGGCGGAAACCCGCCGCACGGCAGCACGGCGAAGGCCCGTACCCCGCACGGGGGCGGGCCTTCGCCGTACCCCGGCGCCGTCCCGTGTCGCCCGGCGCCCTCGGGCGGCCACCGGTGCCGCCCGGCGTCCTCACCCGTTCGGCTCACCGGTCGGGCGGGCCACCCCGCGCGCGGCGCACCCTGAAGAGGCGCGCGTTCATCCGGCGCATCCCTCCGCAGCCCGGCCGAGGAGGTCCCCCTTGTGCGCCTGTCCCGCTGCCTGGCCCCGCTGACCCTGGCCGCCGCCCTCGCACTCGCCCTGCCGTACGACGCGACGCCCCACGCGCACGCGGGCGCGGGACCGCCCGCGCCGAATCTGTTCGGCGCCGCCTGCCGGACCGCGGTGAACGGCTCCCATGTGGTCGCCTACTGCCACAACCCCTATGTCGACACCGACCGGGTGCGCCTGCACATCGAGTGCGCCCGCTGGTGGGACATCGACACCGACAGCGCACCGGTGGACGCCGGGCCCGCCCTGACGGTACGGCTCGCCGGGCGCTGCTGGAAGGAGGTCGGCTCGGCGTGGATCAGCCACCAGAAGGTGCGCTGAAACCGGCCGTCAGCCGACGCCGGGCCGCCCCGGACGGCACTGGAAGGGGTAGCTCGCCGCCTCCCTGGCCGCTGCCTCGGTGTCGCCCGTGCGGATCGCGTCCACCAGGCGGGTGTGGTCCATGTGCGCCTCCGGCGTCAGCTCGGCGCCGACGTCCGCGCGCAGCGCGTCCCGCAGCAGCTCGCCCAGGTCGGCGTACACCGCCGTCATGACCTCGTTGTGCGAGGCGCCCACCACGGCCAGGTGGAAGGTGGCGTCCGCGGCCACGAAGGACTCCGCCTCGCCGCTCTCCCAGGCCTCCTCGCGGCGCAGCAGCAGCGCGTCCAGCTGCTTGAGGTCCTTCTCGGTGCGCCGTTCGGCGGCGAGCTTGGCCGCGGCCGACTCCAGCGTGGCGCGCAGCTCGGCGATGTGCCCGGGGTCCGCGTCGGCGAACCGGCGGTGCATCACCCCGGCCAGCTCGCTGGTCGCCACCACGTAGGTGCCCGAGCCCTGCCGGATGTCCAGCAGCCCGTTGTGGGCGAGCGCGCGCACGGCCTCACGGACCGTGTTGCGGGCGACTCCCAGCTGCTCGACCAGCTCGGGCTCGGTCGGGATACGGGAACCGACCGGCCACTCACCGGTGGCGATCTGGTTGCGCAGTTCGGCGATCACCTGCTCGGAGAGGGCCGAACGGCGTGGGTGGCTCAGAGGCATGGCACACCTTCGCACGAGGAACCGGGGCATGCGTGCCCCGGGGTTTCCAGGAATGGACAACCAATCATCCTATGATTCTATGATGGGTCTCATGGCTAGTGAGGAAACCCGGGCAGTGGACACCCGTACGGCGATGTCACCGACCGAACGCGACACACCCACCCCGACAGGCGCATCAGAGGCGACCCTGGAGAAGGGCCCCGCGCGCGCGTGGGCGACCCGCCTGGTGATCGCCGGCATCCTGCTGTCCGCCGCCAACCTGCGCCCGGCCATCACCAGCCTCGGCGCCCTCCTGGAGGAGGTCCGCGACGGGCTCGGCATGAGCGGCAGCGTGGCCGGACTGCTCACCTCCGTGCCCCCGCTGTGCTTCGCCGTCTTCGGCGTGACGGCGCCCCGCCTGGCCCGCCGCTTCGGACCGGCCGCCGTGGTGTGCGTCGGGATGGCCGCGATCTTCACGGGCCTGCTGATCCGGCCGTACGCCGGCGGCACCGCCGGATTCCTGGCCGCCAGCGCGCTCGCCCTGATGGGCATCGCCGTCAGCAACGTGCTGATGCCGGTCATCGTCAAGCGCTGGTTCCCCGACCGGGTCGGCTCCATGACCGGTCTGTACTCCATGGTCCTCGCGCTCGGCACCTCCCTGCCGGCCGCGGTGACGGTTCCGCTGACCCACGCCATGGGCGGGAACTGGAAGCCCGGGCTCGCGGTGTGGGCGGTGCTCGCGGCGGCGGCGGTGCTGCCGTGGATACCGCTGGTGCGGCAGGGCCGACAGGAGGCGGCGGCCGCCGCGCGATCGGCGTCGGCACCGGCGTCGGCTTCGGTACCGGGTTCGGCCCCGGGTTCGGCGGCCGCCGGGGAGCTGCCGCCGCTGCGGATCACCCGCAGCCGAACCGCCTGGGCGCTCGCCGTCTTCTTCGGGCTCCAGGCCACCGCCGCCTACATCACCATGGGCTGGATGCCGCAGATCTTCCGGGACGCGGGCGTCTCCGCCGGTACCGCGGGCCTGCTGCTCGCCGTCACGATGGTGATGGGCGTGCCGCTGGCCTTCGTCATCCCCCGGATCGCCGCCCGGCTGCCCCACCAGGGCCCGATCGTGCTGGTCCTGGGCGTGTGCGGGTTCGCCGGATACGCCGGTCTGTACTTCGCCCCGGCCGCCGGCGCCTGGGCCTGGGCGCTGCTGCTCGGCATCGCCAACTGCGCCTTCCCGCTCGCGCTAACCATGGTCGGCATGCGCGCCCGCAGCGGCCCCGGCGTGGCCCAGCTGTCCGCGTTCGCGCAGAGCACCGGCTATCTGATCTCCATCCCCGGCCCGCTGCTGGTCGGCGTGCTCTACCAGCACAGCGGCGGCTGGGGGCTGCCGATCGCCCTGATGGCGGGCCTCATGGTGCCCCAGATGGTGGTGGGCGTCCTCGCGGGCCGTGACCGCACGGTCGAGGAGGAGGCCGCGGCGCGCTGACCCCCCGCGCACGGTCGCCGGGGGAGGGGTGCGAGACTGGGCGCATGCAGCCAGTGCTCGACCCGAATCCGCGAAACGGCCAGAAGAAGATGCTGCTCGTCTTCGGCTCCTTCTTCGCGATCTTCGTCATCATCGCCGTCATCGCGACCATCGCGTCCCCGTGACGCCCTCCGCCGCGCGCCCCTGACGCCGCCCGGCCAGGCCCCGCCCACCAGGCGTTTCCGGTGGATGGTGGTGCTGGCCCCCCTGTCCCCTAGGGGGTAAGGCTCAGGGGTAACTGGGTGGAAAACCTGATGGGTTGGCGGCCCGGGATTCCGTACCTTCGAGTGGTGACCGCAGGGGGCGGTCGCACGAACCGCTCAAGGACCACGGAGGCGACCATGCCCGCCCGCACCCACTTCCGGACCCACCCGGCGACCACGGGCGGCGTCGACATGCGGCTGCCCTGGTGGGCCCTCGCGCTGCCCGTGCTCGCCTTCGGCGTCCTGTTCCTGCTGATCCTGAACCCCTCGGACGCGCACGCGGCGAACGCGGACCCGGCGATAGCCCACCTCGTCGAGCGCGCACAGCTGCTGCTCACGCGCTGACCGGGAGCCGCCCCGCATGGTGAATCCGCATGTCAACTCCCTGCGCCTCATGGCCTGTTTCATGCGAAGCTGGGACGCATGAGCGTCGCAGAACCCCGCAGGATCGCCCTTTTCCGGCATGCGAAAGCCGACTGGCCCCAGGTGTCCGACCATGAGCGCCCGCTCGCCGAGCGGGGCCGGATGGACGCGGCCGTCGCCGGGCGCAGGCTGACCGATTCCGGCCTCGGCTTCGATCTGGCCCTGTGTTCCACCGCGACCCGGACCCGCGAGACCTGGAAGCTCGCCGTGCACGAACTGGACCACCGGCCGAAGACCGTCTACGAGGAGCGGGTCTACGAGGCCAGCCCGGGCCAGCTGATCGCGCTCTTGAACGAGGTCCCGGACGACGTCGGCACCCTGATCCTGATCGGCCACAACCCCGGGGTCCACGGCCTCGCCGAGATCCTGGCCGGCTCGGCCGACGAGGACGCCCGCGACCGGATGAACCGCCGCGGCTTCCCGGCCGCCGCCTTCGCGGTGCTCTCCTTCGAGGGCTCGTGGAAGGGCCTGGAGCCGGGCGTGGCCAGGTTGACGGACTACTGGGCGCCGTCGGAGTGAGCTGACCCCGGAGCGCCGGACCCGGTCACGCGGGGGGCACGGGCATGGACGCGCGCCCGCGCACGGGCCCGGCCACGCGCACGGACACGGGCCCGCACGACAGGGTGGAAGGTCCGGGCATGGCGAAGGCCCGGCGCCGCGAGGTGGGCCGCCGGGCCTGTCCAGCGCCGGAAGGCGGGGGCGCTCGCCGCCGCTGCCCGGTGCCCCCGCAGGGGCGTCTCAGCTCTCGTCGTGGGTGTCGGCCGCCTCGACCTCTTCGCGGGTGATGCCGAGGAGGTAGAGGACCGTGTCGAGGAAGGGGAAGTTCACGGCCGTGTGCGCGGCCTCGCGCACCACGGGCTTGGCGTTGAAGGCGACGCCGAGACCGGCCGCGTTCAGCATGTCGAGGTCATTGGCGCCGTCACCGATCGCCACCGTCTGCACCAGCGGCACCCCGGCCTCCGCCGCGAAGCGGCGCAGCAGCCGCGCCTTGCCCGCACGGTCCACGATCTCCCCGGTGACCCGGCCGGTCAGCTTGCCGTCGGCGATCTCCAGCGTGTTGGCCTGGGCGAAGTCGAGGCCGAGGCGCTCCTTGAGGTCGTCGGTGACCTGGGTGAAGCCGCCGGAGACCACGCCGACCTGGTAGCCGAGCCGCTTCAGGGTGCGGATCAGGGTGCGGGCGCCGGGGGTCAGCCGGATCTCGTCGCGCACCTTCTCGACCACGGAGGCGTCGAGGCCGGCCAGCAGGGCGACGCGGGCGTGCAGCGACTGCTCGAAGTCCAGCTCACCGCGCATCGCCGCGGCGGTCACCTCGGCGACCTTGTCCTCGCAGCCTGCGTGGGCGGCGAAGAGCTCGATCACCTCGTCCTGGATCAGGGTGGAGTCCACGTCCATGACCACGAGACGCTGCGCGCGCCGGTGCAGGCCCGCGGCGACGACCGCGATGTCGACGCCGAGCGCCCCGGCGTCCGAGGCGAGCGCGGTGCGCAGGGGCTCGGTCTCCACGCCGGAGACCGCGAACTCCACCGCCGTGACCGGGTACTTGGCGAGCCGGAAGATACGGTCGATGTTGCCGCCGGCCTTCGCGATACGGGCGGCGATGGCGGCCGTCGACTCGGCGGTGAGCGGATGGCCGAGGACGGTCACCAGGGAGCGTCCGAGGCCGCGCGGGCGGTTGTCGCCGTGGCCCGAGATGATCTCCGCCTGCATCTTCATCGACTCGGCCCAGCTGTGCACGGTGGCCCGCAGATCACCCTCGATGCCGGCCGGCGGCTGGCTCACCAGCGCGCACAGGACCAGGCGTCCCCGGGTGACGACCTGCTCGATGTCGACCACGTCGACGGAGTACGCGGCGAGGGTGTCGAAGAGTCCGGCCGTGATGCCCGGCCGGTCCTTGCCGAAGATCTTGACGAGGAGAGTGGGGACCTCGGGGGTCTGCGCAGCAGTCATGGTCTCACCACCGTATCCGGCACCCGGTGCCGCCCGCCGCCGAGGTCCGCCTGACGGACACGGAACAATAGGTGGCGTCCCGGCATCAAGGATCTTGCCGACAGCTTCCCACCGAGGTCACCACCACCGCGACCGGGCCCGGCGCGCGGTGGCCTGTTCTGCCGGGTGCCGGGAGCCCGGTCCCGCCCCTTCCGGCCCCGCCGCCCGGCACGGGCGCCGCCGCCAACTCCCCGCGCCCGCACCGCCGTACCCTCCGTGCCGCACTCGGCACCCCCACCTGTCCCCACTCGCCCGAATTGCCGTTCTCCCGCTGGAGCGCCGCAGGGCGATTCGCGCAAGGCCCGGGTTTTGGTCAGGGGGGCGGGCCTGAAATAGTTCCCCACGATGTTCGACATCCCTAGACTCCCTGCGATGGGGGTAATTCGGGGGACAACTCAGTGGGGCATGGAGTGCCGGAACTCGTACTGGAAACAAACGGACGTACCTGGACGCTCGACCCGTCCAGGCCTTACACCCTCGGCAGAGATCCGCAGGGTGACATCGTGTTCGACGACGCCAGGGTCTCCTGGCGACACGCCACGGTCAGCTTCGACGGCCGCGGTTGGGTCATCGAGGACCACGGCAGCACCAACGGCACCTATCTCCAGGGTGAGCGCGTCCAGCGCACGGAGATAGGCCCGGGGACGGCGCTGCACCTCGGCAACGCGACGGACGGACCGCGGCTGGATCTCGCCGGTGCCACCGTCGCCCAGGCCCAGGCGCAGCAGGCGCCGTACGCCGCGGCCCCCGCGGGGTGGGCCCAGCAGGCGGCCCCCCAGCAGGCACCCGCCCAGCACCCCGGCTGGCAGCAGCCGCCGCAGGCCCAGCAGGTGCCGCAGTCGGCCCAGCACGCCCCGCAGCAGGCCGCCTTCCCGCAGCAGGCCGGGCCGGGGGCGCCCGCGCACGGGGACCGCAGCCCGACCACGTTCCACCAGTTCTCCCTCGGCCGCGTCATGCGCATCGGCCGTGCCCTGGAGAACGAGCTGGTCGTCTCCGACCTCCAGGTCTCCCGTCACCACGCCGAGTTCCACTCGACGCCCGACGGCCGCTTCGAGATCCGCGACCTCGGCTCGCACAACGGCACGTACGTCAACGGCCACCCCGTGCCCAAGGGCGGCTCGGTGCAGCTCGGCCCCGCCGACATCGTCGGCGTCGGCCACTCCACGTTCCGGATCGTCGGCGACCGGCTGGAAGAGTTCGTCGACACCGGTGAGGTCTCCTTCTCCGCGCGCCATCTGACCGTCACGGTCGACGGCGGCAAGCAGATCCTCAAGGACGTCTCCTTCGGCGTCCCGGAGAAGTCCCTGATCGCGGTCATCGGCCCGTCCGGCTCCGGCAAGTCCACGCTGCTGAAGGCGCTGACCGGCTACCGGCCCGCCAACCAGGGCGAGGTGCTGTACGACAACCGCAACCTGTACAAGCAGTTCGCGGAGCTGCGCCAGCGCATCGGTCTGGTCCCGCAGGACGACATCCTGCACAAGGAACTCACCGTCAAGAAGGCCCTGAAGTACGCGGCCAAGCTGCGCTTCCCCGCCGACACCACCGCCCAGGAGCGCGACGCCCGCATCGAGGAGGTGCTGCGCGAGCTGAAGCTGGACATCCACAAGGACAAGAAGGTCACGTCCCTGTCCGGCGGTCAGCGCAAGCGCGTCTCGGTGGCCCTGGAGCTGCTGACCAAGCCGTCGCTGATCTTCCTGGACGAGCCGACCTCCGGCCTCGACCCGGGCATGGACCGCGATGTCATGCAGCTGCTGCGCGGCCTCGCCGACGACGGCCGCACCGTGCTCGTCGTCACCCACTCGGTGGCGGAGCTGGCCCTGTGCGACAAGCTGCTGGTGATGGCGCCGGGCGGCGCGGTGGCCTACTTCGGCCCGCCGGAGGAGGCGCTGAACTTCTTCGGCTACGACAGCTGGGCCGATGTCTTCTCCGCCTTCGAGAACTACCGCGACTACGACTGGGCGGGCCGCTGGAAGGGCTCGCAGCACTACCAGATGTACGCCGCGGACTTCGACGCCGTCGCCCCGCCGCAGGCGGCGTACATGCCGCCGCCTGCGGCGATCAAGCCGCCCAAGCCACAGGCGTGGGGCTCCCAGCTGCTGACCCTGATCCGGCGCTATGTCTCGGTCATCGTCTCGGACAAGGGCTTCCTCGCGCTGACGGTGATCCTGCCCGCGGTCCTCGGCTCGGTCAGCCTGCTGATGAACCACAGCAAGGGCCTGCTGGTGAACCCGGCGGTCGACCCGCGCACCGGCCTGCACGTGCCCAACGGCACCGCCACCACCGTGCTGCTGATCCTCTCGGTGGGCGCGTGCTTCGCGGGCGCCGCGAACTCCGTGCGTGAGCTGATCAAGGAACGGGTGATCTACGAGCGGGAGCGGGCGACCGGTCTGTCCCGGTCGGCCTACCTGATGTCCAAGGTGGTCGTGCTCGGCGCCGTCACCGTGCTCCAGGGCCTGATGGTCGGCGTGATCGGCTTCTCGCCCCGCAAGATCCCGGACCAGGGCGTGATCCTCGGCGGCTCGACCCTGCTGGAGCTGTGCCTGCCGATCATGGCGCTGGGCTTCACCTCGATGATGGTCGGCCTGGTGATCTCCTCGCTGGTGAAGACCGCCGAGAAGACCATGCCGCTGCTGGTGATGTTCGCGATCGTCCAGGTCGTCTTCACCGGCTGCCTGTTCACCCTGCACGGCACGCTCGGCGTCAACGAGTTCTCGTACCTGATGCCCTCGCGCTGGGCGGTGGCCGCGGCCGGCACCACGCTGGACCTGAACAACATCGCCCCCAACGGCGACGACCCGGGCAGCACCGATCCGCTGTGGAACCACACGGCCGGGGCCTGGGGTCTGGACATGATCGCGCTGCTCGCGCTCGGCGCGATCTGCGGCTTCTTCGTGGCCCGCTTCCTGCGCCGCCATGAGCCCGAGGTCATGCGCAAGTAGCGTCCCGGTACGTCACGTCCTGACACGTCCCGGGACGTCACAAAGGGCGGCACCCCGCAACGGGGTGCCGCCCTTCGGCGTTCGTCAGAGGTCCGCGCCGACCTCAGTACGCGCTGTTGACGTTGTCCATCGAGCCGTAGCGGTGGGCAGCGTAGTTGCAGGCGGCGGTGATGTTGGCGACCGGGTCGTAGATGTTCCACGAGGTACCGGGCACGTGGTACGTGTTGAAGGTGGGCTGGATCACCTGGAGCAGGCCCTTGGACGGGATGCCGTTGATCGCGTTGATGTCCCAGTTGTTGATGGCCATCGGGTTGCCCGAGGACTCACGCATGATGTTGCGGTACAGACCGTTGTAGCTGCCCGGGATGCCCTTGGAGTGCATGATGTCCAGGGACTGGCGGATCCAGCCGTCGAGGTTGTTCGCGTAGGTCTTCGCGGCGACGGTCTGCATCTGCGGGCGCTGCGCGGAACGGTTGGCGCTCTGCTTGGCGGCACGCTCCTGCGCGGCCTTCTTGGCGGCGGCGTCGGCGGCGGCCTTCTTCGCGGCGGCGTCGGTGCGCTGCTTGGCGGCGGCCTTCTGCTGCGCGGCGATGGCGTCGAGCTTGACGGCCTGCGCGGCGGCGGGGTCGGTGACCGAGCCCTTGACGTTCGGCAGCGCGGCCTCCTGGGTGGCGACCTTCGCGACCTGCGCGCTGGTGGCCGGGGAGCCGGTGGTGACGGTGTCCGCGTTACCGGGGACGGCCGACAGGGCGATGGCGGCGGTGCCGAGAGCGGCGACACCGGCGACGGCGATCTTGTGCTGCTTGGTCAGGGCACGATTTCGAGCACGACTGAGGATGTTCTTGGGCATGGCGTTGGACCTCTTCGTTAGCGCGGAGGTCGCTCCTGCGTCCGCCGGGGGAATCGGTTCCTCCCGCACAAAAGCCGCGGGGGGAAACCCACGGCGCTGAGCGACGAGAGCAATTCTTAGCGGCCGCAAAATGCCCTGGCAAAGGTGTGACGTACGAAGCTGGATAGTGGATCAGGGAAAGGCAAAACGGGACAGACTGGACCATCTGTCCCGTTCGTGGCGGGGGGTATATCTCCTATGTCCGTTCGTACGTGATGTGGGCCCTATGCGCGGGCTCACAGGGGACGCAGATCGAACTCACGGGGAGTTGCCATCGCAACTCATTCCGTGAGGCTCAGCGCGGGGTCTCCTCCCCGAGGAGGAGATGGACGTCCCCGAACTCGTGCCACAGGTAGAGCCCGCGCAGCGCCTCCTCGTACGCACGGTCGACCGCGGCCCGCCCGGCGACGGCCCGCAGCATCAGCAGATGCGAGGCCTCCGGCTCGTGCAGCCCGGTCAGCAGCCCGTCCACCACCCGCACCCCGCGCTCGGGCGTGACCACCAGGTCCGTCCACCCCTGGCACGCCCGTACCGCACCGTCCGCGCCCACGGCCGACTCCACCGCCCGTACGGCCGTCGTGCCCACCGCGATCACCCGGCCTCCCCCGGCCGCCACCGCGTTGATCGCCCGCGCGGACGCCTCCGGCACCGTGAACCACTCCGGGTACGGCGGCTCGTGCGCCTCCGCCGACGCCACCCCCGTATGCAGGGTGATTCGCGCGAACCCCACGCCCCGGCGCACCAGCTCCGCCACCACCCGTTCGGTGAAGGGCCGCCCCGCGCTCGGCATCTCCGCACTGCCCGCGCCGTCGGGGGAGGGCAGGGAGAACAGGGTCTGGTACGCCGACAGCGGCTGGTCCCGTGTCGTATAGGAGTACCGGATCGGCCGCCCGTGCCCCCGCAGCAACCCCGGCACGGCCCCGCCCTCGACCCGCCCCCACCACAGCCTGACCCCGGGTCCGCCCACGGGCTCAGGCCCGCCCAGGGGGTTGCGCCCGCCCACCGGCTCCTCCACCACCACCCGGACCCCGTCCGGCAGCCGTACCTCTGTTCCCGCGCGGGTGCCCGCCCGCGCGCGTGTGGTGCCCCGGCCGTCCGGCTCGCGCAGTTCCACCGCCCAGCGGCCGTCGTCGCCGCGGGTCGAGAAGTGCACCACCACGGGCGCGTCCCCGATCCGGCCGTCCACCGCGGCGGCCAGCGTCGGGGAGGTGTTCACCACCAGCAGGTCCCCGGCCCGCAGCAGCCCCGGCAGCTCGCGGAACGCGTGGTGCGTCACCCGGGAGCCGCGGGAGACGAGGAGCCGTACGTCGTCCCGGGCCCGCCCCGGCCCCCGCTGCTCGGCCGGTACCTGAGCGGACAGTTCCTCCGGCACCCGCACGATCGTGGTCATCGGCCCGCCACCAGCGTCGGCGCCGCGTACCGCCCGCTGGCCGGGCGCTCGTCCAGCAGCCGCAGGAACGCCGGTACGACGGTGCCCGGCGCCGGCCGCTCGTCCGTGTCGTCCGGTACGGCCGCCGCGTACAGGTCGGTCGCCATGTCCCCGGGGTCCACCGCCCACACCCGCAGGCCCGGCTCCTCCACGGCGAGCACCGCCGCCAGCTGGTCCAGGGCCGCCTTCGAGGCGCCGTAGCCGCCCCAGGTCTCGTACGCCTGTGCCGCCGCGTCCGAGCTGACCGCGAGCACCGTGCCCGCGGTCGCCGCCCGCAGCAGCGGCAGCGCCTCCTGCACGAGGCCCAGCGCGGCGGTGACGTTCACCTCGAGCGCCCGCCGCAGCCCGTCCAGCGGCAGCCCGGCCAGCCGTACCAGCGGCTCGGCGCCGAGCGCGCTCGCGTTGGCCACCAGCAGATCGAGACCGCCCAGCGCGCGGGCGGCGGCCACCAGCGCGGTCCGGTGCCCGGCGTCCGTGACGTCCCCGGGCAGCGCCGACACCCGGGTGCCGTACCGGCCGACCGCCGCCGCGGCCTCCGCCAGCGCCTCCGCGCCCCGCGCGTCCAGCACCAGATCCCAGCCCCGCCCGGCCAGCGCCTCGGCGAGCGCCCGCCCCAGCCCCTTGGAGGCGCCCGTGATGATCCCTACCGGCATGACTACCAGTCCCCTCGTCACTCCCCGTCCGCTCGGACGGATGCCGATCACCGTAGGAACGCCCCCTCGGCCACCGCCTCGGCCGCGGGGCCCGTGCCAGAGGGGCACTTCGGCGTACGACGACCGCCCGGACCCTTCGGCCTACGACACCGGCCCGGGGCCGCGGGGCCTACGCCGTGCGGCCTAGGACCAGCGGACGGCGCCGGCCCGGCGGCGGTCCGATCCGCGCCGGCGCACCCCGCCGGTACCGTGAGGGCATGAGCCACCGCCCCCGGTCCGGCCTCGCCGCGGTGAGTTCCGCGCTGCTGGCCATGAGCAGGCATCTGGAGACGCGCGACGTCCTGAAGACGATCGTCGCCTCCGCCCGCGAACTCCTCGACGCGCAGTACGCCGCCCTCGGCGTCCCCGACGACCACGGCGGCTTCGCCCAGTTCGTCGTGGACGGCGTCAGCGACGCCCAGTGGAAGGCGATCGGCCCGCTGCCCCGCCAGCACGGCGTCCTCGCCGCGATGCTGCACGAGGCCCGGCCCGAACGCCTCGCCGACGTACGCGAGGACCCCCGCTTCGAGGGCTGGCCCGACGCCCACCCCGACCTCGTCGACTTCCTCGGGCTGCCCATCCGCGACGGCGACGAGACCATCGGCGCCCTGTTCCTGGCGAACAAGAACTGCCCCAAGCCGGACGGCGGTTGCGGCTTCACCCAGGAGGACGAGGAACTCCTCGCCCTGCTCGCCCAGCACGCCGCGATAGCCCTCACCAACGCCCGCCTGTACGAGCGCAGCCGCGAACTCACCATCGCCGAGGAGCGCACCCGGCTCGCCCATGAACTCCACGACGCGGTCAGCCAGAAGCTGTTCTCGCTGCGCCTGACCGCCCAGGCCGCCGCCGCCCTCGTCGACCGCGACCCGGCCCGCGCCAAGGGCGAACTCCACCAGGTCGCCGCGCTCGCCGCCGAGGCCGCCGACGAACTGCGGTCGGCCGTCGTGGAGTTGCGGCCCGCCGCACTGGACGAGGACGGGTTGATCGCCACCCTGCGCACCCAGATCCAGGTACTCGACCGCGCCCACACCGCCCGCGTCACCTTCACCGGCGCCGGCTACCGCGCACTGCCCGCCGCCCAGGAGGAGGCCGTGCTCCGGGTCGCCCAGGAGGCCCTGCACAACGCGCTGCGCCACGCGGACGCGGAGCGCGTCGACGTGAGCGTGCGACGGCGCGGACCCGGAGCGGTGCTGCGGATCAGCGACGACGGCGCCGGCTTCGACCCGGCCGCCGTCGGCCGCGCCGGGCGGCACCTCGGACTGGTCTCGATGCGGGACCGGGCCAGCGGGGTCGGCGGCACGCTGACCGTGGCATCGGCGCCCGGCAAGGGCACCACGATCGAACTGGAGGTCCCCGGTGGCTGAGCCCATCAAGGTGCTGCTCGTCGACGACCACCAGGTCGTCCGCCGGGGCCTGCGGACCTTCCTGGAGGTGCAGGAGGACATAGTGGTCGTCGGCGAGGCGGGCGACGGCGCGGAGGGCGTGGCCCGCGCCGAGGAACTGCGGCCCGACGTCGTCCTCATGGACGTCAAGATGCCGGGCATGGACGGCATCGACGCCCTGCGCAGACTGCGCGAACTCGACAACCCCGCGCGGGTGCTGATCGTCACCAGC
Source organism: Streptomyces sp. LaBMicrA B280 (assembly GCF_049222185.1). NCBI lineage: Bacteria > Bacillati > Actinomycetota > Actinomycetes > Kitasatosporales > Streptomycetaceae > Streptomyces > Streptomyces sp. LaBMicrA B280. The sequence continues at coordinate 215,247 of NZ_JBMJCT010000006.1, forward strand.
TTCACCGAGCAGCGCACGGTCGTACCGGCCCTGCGCGCGGGCGCCGCCGGATATGTGTACAAGGACGTGGACCCCGATGCCCTGGCCGGTGCGATCCGCTCCGTGCACGCCGGGCACATCCTGCTCCAGCCCGAGGTGGCGGGCGCGCTGCTGTCCCAGGAGGAGGCCAACTCCGGCCAGGGCCGGGGGAGTTCGCTCACCGAGCGGGAGCGTGAGGTGCTCGGCCTGATCGCCGACGGCCGCTCCAACCGGGAGATCGCCCGTGCGCTGGTGCTCTCCGAGAAGACCGTCAAGACGCATGTGTCCAACATCCTGATGAAGCTCGACCTCGCCGACCGCACCCAGGCCGCGCTGTGGGCCGTACGGCACGGGATGGCTGGCTGACACGCCCGTACGGACGCCGTACGCCGGTTCCCCCCAGAACTCCCGTTCCGGACTGAGATTCATACCGTCGTGGGAATGTCACCCGGATGGCGCATCCCCGGGCGATCTCCGCCGTTCTCCAGTGCGTGCCACGGAGAACCGCCGTGGTGAACGTCCAAGAGGGGTTTGAAAGTGAAGAACCTGAAGAAGGCAGCGGCCGTGACGATGGTGGCCGGTGGCCTGCTGGCCGCCGGTGCCGGCCTGGCCTCCGCCCAGAGCGAGGCCGGCGGCGCGGCCGTGAACTCCCCGGGCGTCGTCTCGGGCAACGCCATCCAGGCGCCGATCCACGTCCCGGTGAACGTGACCGGCGACAGCATCGACGTCATCGGCGTGCTGAACCCGGCCTTCGGCAACGTCGGCCTCAACCACTGAGGCATCTCGACCGCGGCGCGGGCCCCCCGGATCCACCGGGGGGCCCGCCCCCTTGTCCGGCCCTTAGGTCATCTCACCCCGCGCTCCCGCTCCTCCACCATCGAGTTGTACGCGGCCACCTGCGCCCGCCGGGCCGTCCGCTCCACCGGACGCAGCGCCTGGGTGCGCGCCGCCATCTCCGAGGCGGTCACCGCGGCCCCGTGGCCCTGGTCGTGCGCGAGGGCGATCAGCAGGGCGATGCGCTGCGCCAGCTCCAGGACACGGGCCGCGCGGGGCGGATAGCCGGGGGCCAGCACCTCGCGGCCGGCCTCCGCCCGCGCCCGGTACGCGTCGATCGCGGCCGCGGCCACCGGGCCCGAGGCGGCCACGTCCAGCCGGGCCAGCACCGCCGTCGCGTCCCGCAGGGCCTCCGCCAGCTCGCGCTCCGCCTCGCCCAGGGAGGGCACGTCCGCGGGCGGTGCCTCGCGCACCGGCAGGGCGTGCCAGACCACCTCGACATGCACATCACCCGCGGGCCCGGCCTCGGACACCTGCGGCACCAGCCCGAACGCGGTGCCGAAGCAGACCACCGCCTCCGCCGCGTCCAGCGCCCGCGCGTTGAACTCCGGCGGGCCGCTCAGCCCCAGCGGATGGCCGGGCGCCGGCAGCGCCACCCGCAGCCCCGTCGCCCCCAGCGCCCGCAGCCGCCCCAGCGCGAGCGTCAGCCCCACCGGCGCCGCCTCCCCGGGCAGCCCGGCCACCCGGTGCACGGCGTCGTCACCCACAATGGCGAGCGCGGCGTCATCCGGTGAGACAAGTCCGGCCAAAAGGGCATTTCCCCAAGCGGCAAGGCGTCCTGAACGCGGTTCCGTGAGCATGCCCCCACCCTAAGGACCGGACCGATGGAATGGACCGGCGCACCGGTGGCGTAGATTTCATACGGGCCGTGCCCACCGGCGCGGCGGACCGCGCCACAGGCGTACGCGACAGCCGAGACCGGCCACACTGCAAGGGGAGACAACGCGCTCATGAGCGATGTTCTGGAGCTTCAGGACGTATCCGTGGTCCGTGAGGGCCGGGCTCTGGTGGACCAGGTCTCCTGGTCGGTGAAGGAGGGCGAACGCTGGGTCATCCTGGGCCCCAACGGCGCCGGCAAGACCACCCTCCTGAACGTCGCCTCCAGCTACCTCTACCCCACCACGGGCTCCGTCACCATCCTCGGCGAGACCCTGGGCAAGCCCGGCACCGACGTCTTCGAGCTGCGCCCCCGCGTCGGCGTGGCCGGCATCGCCCTCGCCGAGAAGCTCCCCAAGCGCCAGTCGGTCCTCCAGACGGTCCTCACCGCCGCCTACGGCATGACCGCCGCCTGGAACGAGGAGTACGAGGACGTGGACGAGCAGCGCGCCCGCGCCTTCCTCGACCGCCTCGGCATGAGCGACTACCTCGACCGCCGCTTCGGCACCCTTTCCGAGGGCGAGCGCAAGCGCACCCTCATCGCCCGCGCCCTGATGAGCGACCCCGAGCTGCTGCTCCTGGACGAGCCCGCCGCCGGTCTCGACCTCGGCGGCCGCGAGGACCTGGTGCGCCGCCTCGGCCGGCTCGCCCGCGACCCCATCGCGCCCTCGATGATCATGGTCACCCACCATGTCGAGGAGATCGCCCCCGGCTTCTCCCACGTCCTGATGATCCGTCAGGGCAAGGTCCTCACCGCCGGCCCGATCGAGCTGGAGCTGACCTCCCGCAACCTCTCCCGCTGCTTCGGCCTCCCGCTCGTGGTCGAGCAGGTCGGCGAGCGCTGGACCGCCCACGGCCTGCCGCTGTCCTGACCCCGCCCGCACCCCCGGCCGCCCCCGGCCGTCCGTGACGCCCACCCCGCCGGGTCCCTCGCGCGAACCCGCCGGGGTCCCCAACGCGCCCTGTCCGCCGCCCGGTCGTGGCCCTACGATGACCATGTGAACGACATCGACGCATGGGTGTGGTGGCTCGTCGGCGCGGCCGCGCTCGGAATCCCGCTCGTCGTCACCGCCATGCCCGAGTTCGGCATGTTCGCGGTGGGCGCCGTCGCGGCCGCGGTCGTCGCGGCCCTCGGCCCCGGCGTCGTCGCCCAGGTGATCACCTTCCTCGTCGTCTCCGTCGCGCTCATCGCCGTCGTACGGCCCATCGCGAACCGGCACAGCAGACAGCGCCCCCGGTTCGCCAGCGGCATCGAGGCGCTGAAGGGCAGGCAGGCCGTCGTACTGGAACGGGTCGACCGCTCCGGCGGCCGCGTCAAGCTCGCCGGGGAGATCTGGTCGGCCCGCGCCCTGGACGCCGACCGGGCCTACGAGGCGGGCCAGGAGGTGGACGTCGTGGACATCGAAGGAGCCACCGCGATCGTCATCTGAGCCATCCTGCCCCCGAGTTGGGCCGGAGTCTGTCAGACTCGACGGGCAAGATCCTTTGAACAGGCGCGAGCCGCGGACACAACAGCGTCCGAGGGCGTCCAGGCGGAGAGGGGTACGGGGAACACGATGGAACCGGTCATCATCGTCCTGATCATTCTGGTGGTGTTGGTCTTCATCGCCCTGATCAAGACCATCCAGGTCATCCCACAGGCCAGCGCGGCCATCGTCGAGCGCTTCGGCCGCTACACGCGGACCCTGAACGCGGGCCTGAACATCGTGGTCCCGTTCATAGACACCATCCGCAACCGCATCGACCTGCGCGAACAGGTCGTACCGTTCCCGCCCCAGCCGGTGATCACCCAGGACAACCTGGTCGTCAACATCGACACCGTCATCTACTACCAGGTGACGGACGCCCGCGCGGCCACCTACGAGGTCGCCAGCTACATCCAGGCGATCGAGCAGCTCACCGTCACCACGCTGCGCAACATCATCGGCGGCATGGACCTGGAGCGCACCCTGACCTCCCGCGAGGAGATCAACGCCGCCCTGCGCGGCGTCCTGGACGAGGCCACGGGCAAGTGGGGCATCCGCGTCAACCGCGTGGAACTGAAGGCCATCGAGCCGCCGACCTCCATCCAGGACTCGATGGAGAAGCAGATGCGCGCCGACCGCGACAAGCGCGCCGCGATCCTCACCGCGGAGGGCACCCGGCAGGCCGCGATCCTCACGGCCGAGGGCGAGAAGCAGTCCCAGATCCTGCGGGCCGAGGGTGAGGCCAAGGCAGCCGCCCTGCGCGCCGAGGGCGAGGCCCAGGCCGTCCGCACCGTCTTCGAGGCCATCCACGCCGGCGACCCGGACCAGAAGCTGCTGTCCTACCAGTACCTCCAGATGCTCCCGAAGATCGCCGAGGGCGACGCCAACAAGCTCTGGATCGTCCCGAGCGAGATCGGCGACGCCCTCAAGGGCCTGTCCGGCGCCATGGGCAACTTCGGCTCCCTGGGCGGCGGCGGCAACGGCGGCGGCGCCACCCTCCCGGCCCAGAACAAGGGCCCGGCGACGGAACGCCGCGAGAAGCCGAGCATCGACTAGGGGCTGTTTCGCAACGCAGGGCACCACCCGCGCCCCCTCAGGGGCGCGGGGCTGTATCGATATGCGGCTCCGCCGCGTGGGCGCGATCAACCAGGAACGACCCGCACCCGACGACCGTCACCAGGCCCTACGGCGCATGATCAGGCGGCTTCCCGAGCTATCCAGTCAGGCAGAGCCGCAAAGTCCTCGGCACCCAGCGCGAGCAGCATCGCATCCGCCGGAGTCGGCTCAAAAGGCGCCCGCAGCAATGCCATCCCGGCCTCCTCCGGAGTCCGGTCCGCCTTCCGGTGATTGTCCTCCGCGCACGCCGCCACGGTATTCAGCCAGGTGTCCTGCCCACCCTGCGCCCGCGGCACCACATGGTCCACCGTCGTCGCCCTGCGCCCGCAGTACACGCACCGGTGCCGGTCCCGCACCAGCACCCCCCGCCGCGACCACGGCGCTTGTCTTCGGAACGGCACCCGTACATATCTGCAGAGCCTGATCACCCGGGGCGCGGGTATGTCCACCGCGGCCCCGCGCATCCGCAGCTCGGGATGGGCCTGCTCGACCACCGCCTTGTCCTGGAGCACCAGGACGACGGCGCGGTTCAAAGTCACCGTAGACAGCGGCTCGAAACTCGCGTTCAGCACCAGCGTGTCACGCATCCAGCCCACCTCCCGTGCGCACCTGCCCACCCGCGGCGGGCTCGGATCAACTCTGTACGGGCGCGCCGGGATGGACAACGCAATAAAAAATGCCCGCCTCCGATCACTTCCAAGACCGGAGGCGGGCAAACGTTCCATGAACGGTTGGCTCGAACGAGACGGGGCCCTCAGCCCTGCTCGGTGTTCTCGTACTCGCCGATGAGCTGCGCCCGCGCGATCGCGTGGAAGCGCAGATTGAACCCCACGAAGGCCGGCGAGGCGTCCGCGTCGGGACCCAGCTTCTCCTGGTCCACCGCGTACACCGTGAACACATAACGGTGCGGGCCGTCACCGGGCGGCGGGGCGGCGCCGCCGAAGTCCCGCGTCCCGTAATCGTTGCGCGCGTGCACGGCGCCCTCGGGCAGGCCCTCGAAGGTGCCGCTCGCCGCGCCCGCGGGCAGCTCCGTCACCGAGGCCGGGATGTCGAACAGGACCCAGTGCCAGAACCCGCTGCCGGTCGGCGCGTCCGGGTCGTAGCAGGTCACGGCGAAGCTCTTGGTCTCCGCCGGGAAGCCCTCCCACCGCAGCTGCGGCGAGGTGTTCCCGTCCGCGTAGACCTGAGCGCCCTTGAGCGTCGCGCCCTCCTGGACATCGTCACTCGTCACCGTGAACGACGGCACCGGCGGGTGGAAGTCATGGGGGAGCGGTCGCCGCTTCAGCTCGGTCACCTTGGTACCTCCTGCTCGAAGATCGGAAAGAACAGAGCGAAGCCTAGAACCAGTTGCGCCGGCTGCCGACCTCGGACAGCCACTGGTTGAGGTACGCCGCCCAATCGGTCCCCTGCCAGTCGTGGTGGCCCACCTGGAAGGAGCGGTAGGTGTCCGAGCCCTCGCTGAACAGACCCGCCTTCTTGTCCATCTCCAGTACGACGTCCATGGCGTGCTCGTCGGCCACGAAGCTCAGCTCGACCTGGTTCAGACCCCGGTACTGGGACGGCGGGTAGAACTCGATCTCCTGGTAGAACGGCAGCCGCTGCCGGGTACCCCGGATGTGGCCGCGCTCCATGTCGGCGTTCTTGAAACGGAATCCGAGGCCGATGAACGCGTCCAGGATCGCCTGCTGCGCCGGCAGCGGGTGCACATTGACCGGGTCCAGGTCGCCGGAGTCGACGGCCCTGGCGATCGCCAGCTCGGTCGTCACCCCGATGTGCATCCCGCGCAGCTCCTGGCCGTCGATCATCGTCACCGGCGTCTCCCAGGGGATCTCCAGGCCGAACGGCACCGCGTGCACGGCACCCGCCTGAAGCTCGAAGGCACCGCCGAGCCGCACCTTGGCGAACTCGATGTCCTGCTTGTACTCCTCGTCGCCGCTCTCGACCTCGACCCGCGCCTGAAGGCCGACGGACAGCCCCTCGATGGCCTGGTTCACGGAACCGCCCTGGATCCGCACCTCACCCTGGACCACGCCACCCGGTACGACATTCACCTCGGTCAGCACCGTCTCGACCGAGGCACCGCCGGCTCCCAGGCTCGCGAGCAGCTTCTTGAACGCCATTGACTCTCCCTTTACGAACGGACCTCGCCCCTACAAACGCGATCACCCCCACGCCCGGTTCCGCCCAGACCGTGCCCCGTCCGGACCGGCTCCGTGGACTACCCTCGGACGGCATGATCGCGCCCCGGGACCGCAGGCCACTGCCCAGGAAATTCTTCGACCGCCCGGTCCTCGACGTCGCCCCCGACCTCCTCGGCCGCGTCCTGGTCCGCACGACACCCGACGGCCCGATCTCGGTACGCCTGACCGAGGTCGAGGCGTACGACGGCCCGAACGACCCGGGCTCCCACGCCTACCGCGGCCGCACCGCCCGCAACGCGGTGATGTTCGGGGAGCCCGGACATGTGTACGTCTACTTCACCTACGGCATGTGGCACTGCATGAACCTGGTCTGCGGACCCGAAGGCAGGGCGAGCGCCGTACTGCTGCGGGCCGGCGAGGTCGTCGAGGGCGCGGAACTGGCCCGCAAACGGCGGCTCTCGGCCCGCAACGACCGGGAACTGGCCAAGGGCCCGGCCCGGCTCGCCACCGCGCTGGAGGTCGACCGCGCCCTGGACGGCACGGACGCGTGCACCCCGGGTGAGACCCCGCTGCGGATCCTGACCGGCACGCCCGTCCCCGCCGAACAGGTACGGAGCGGTCCGCGCACCGGCGTCGCGGGAGAAGGCGGGAACGGCGAGGCCCACCCCTGGCGCTACTGGGTGGCCGACGATCCGACGGTGAGCCCGTACCGGGCCCATGTCCCGCGACGCAGGCGAAGTTGACTCGCCCCCCGAAGGTGCGTAATGTATCCCGAGCCGCTGAACCGGGTACGGCGATTGCCTGCAGCCGGAGCGGCCAACCCACTACCTAGTCCAACCCCTTCACCGGGGTCGTTTTCGACGCGTTCGCGTGCCCGAATTCGAACCCGAGGGACTCGATTATGAGGCCCGCAGGGAATGAGCTAACGTAGTGAATGTCGAAAGGGCCGAGGCGAAAGCCGAAAACCCCGAGACAAACCCGCCGACCGGGAATCGGAACCGAAAGGATCTGATAGAGTCGGAAACACCGAAGGGAAGCCCGGAGGAAAGCCCGAGAGGGTGAGTACAAAGGAAGCGACCGTTCCTTGAGAACTCAACAGCGTGCCAAAAGTCAACGCCAGATATGTTGATACCCCGTCTCCGGTCATCACGACCGGGACGTGGTTCCTTTGAAATAAACACAGCGAGGACGCTGTGAACGGTCGGACTATTCCTCCGACTGTTCCGCTCTTCAGATGTGCACCGGCTGAAATATTTTTCGGCCGAGTAAACATTCACGGAGAGTTTGATCCTGGCTCAGGACGAACGCTGGCGGCGTGCTTAACACATGCAAGTCGAACGATGAAGCCCTTCGGGGTGGATTAGTGGCGAACGGGTGAGTAACACGTG